>NZ_JVPL01000203.1:0-22833 GCF_001054655.1 Bacillus sp. 220_BSPC | reverse complement strand
GGACTTTTCTCTCTTCAAACTTGCCTCCCGATTCAATCTCTTCATATAACTTGTACTTATATGATTTTGATTCGCATAATCTTTTAGTAATTGTCCTGTGATTAAGTAGAACATCTTCAGATTCGTTATTATCCCTTGAGATTCGATTATAGATGGCTACTGTTTTAATTAGCATGTTATGAACTCCTAAAGAATAGTATGGTATTAAGATTAACTTATATCATAGCTACAGTCTGTAAGTAATCTCATACATTGAGATGAAAGGGGGTTCTTTTTTATGGCACGCAATTGGGGAAAAAAAGTGAAACAGCTTATGACCAAAACAATGGACCTTCCGCAAGATGTCATGATGGACCTGCCGCGAATTACAATGATCGGACAATTACATATTTATATTGAAAACCATCGTGGCCTATTGGCTTTTACAGACAGCGAAGTACGATTGATGCTGAAAAATGGGCAGTTGCTGATAAAGGGAAATGCCTTTGTCATAAAGACGATTTTGCCGGAAGAAATCATGCTCGAAGGCAAAATTGACAAGGTTTATTTTATCAATGAATGATCCCGGGAGGTCTCCATGAAAAACCAATGGACAAACTATTATACAGGCTATGTAAAGGTGAAGGCTTATGGAAAAGGTGCAGAACGGTTAATTAATATGCTGACGAGAAGGGGGCTTCATATCTGGGAAGTGAAGCGTGTCGGAAGTGAAGCCCTGATTTTCCATATGGATATCAGGGATATCCCCAAACTACGTCAGGTCATGCGTAAGAGTGATTGTAAAGTAAAGTTCATGCAGGGAAAGGGTTTCCCTTTCCTGATGAAGAGAGTCATGAAAAACAGCGGGTTTTTAGCGGGGATGATCGCTTTCCTGCTATGTATATTTGTACTTTCCAATATGGTATGGGGCATCGAGGTTCAAGATGCCAAACCGGCAACCGAGCATGCCATCCGGAAAGAATTGGACAAGATGGGCGTGAAGATCGGTAAAGTGCAATTCTTCGTTGATGATGTGGATACGATTCAGCGTAAGCTGTCGGACCGGATTGGTGCATTGACATGGGTGGGGGTCGAGCTAAAGGGAACGACATATCATTTTCGGGTTGTGGAAAAACGGCAGCCTAAAGAGGTCGAGAAAACATCTCCACAGAATTTGGTAGCATCAAAAAAAGCGATCATCGCTGATATGTTCGTTGAAAAAGGACAATCTATTGTTAATGTGAATGATTATGTAGGAAAAGGACAACTTCTTGTTTCAGGATTGATTGGTAAAGAGGATAAACAGGAAATTGTATCCGCAAAGGGAGTAATAAAAGGGAAAACGTGGTATAAAGCGAAAGTGGAAGTTCCGTTAAAAACCAAGTTTTCTGTTTTTAACGGAGATGAAACGAGCAAGCACTTTTTGAAAATGGGGGGCTTTTCCCTTCCGGTGTGGGGCTTCAAGGATCCGGGATATGAAAAACAGGAAAAGGAAACGACAGTGAGGCCTTTTCACTTTCTTCAATGGGAACTGCCGATTTCTTATAAACAAGTGACCTTAAGGAGCAAGGAAGATATTGTACGAAGCTATACGGAGAAAGAAGCGGTGGAGGAAGGCAGGAAAATGGCTAAAGCGGAATTAAACAAACATTTAGACGAGGAAGATGAAATCATCGAAGAAAAAATTTTGCACGAAAGCATGGAGAATGGTAAAGTTAAATTGTCTATACATTACCAAGTTATTGAAGATATAGCGATTGGACAGCCAATCATTCAAGGAGACTAACGAATGGCAGATGATGTGAAAGTAATTAAGCTCGAAATCGAATCACCCAATGAAGCGATCGCGTTATTGGGCAATGGGGATTCAAATGTAAAAGTGCTTGAAGAGGAACTTGGCATTTCCGTCATAACCCGAGGTGAAGCGGTGAGTGTTGCCGGGGATATCGAGCGGGTAACGATGGGGGAAGAGATCCTCAAGGCATTATTGACTGTAGTCAGAAAAGGAATTGCAATCAGTTCCAGAGATGTGCTTTATGCAATTGAATTGGCAAGAAAAGGCACATTGGAGTATTTCGGTGAATTATATGATGAGGAAATCGCTAAAACGGCTAAGGGGAAATCCATTAAAGTCAAAACAATCGGGCAGAGATACTATATCCAGGCAATTAAGAAACAGGATCTTGTATTTGGAATTGGGCCTGCCGGAACCGGGAAGACCTATCTTGCTGTAGTGATGGCCATCAATGCTTTGAAAAATGGACATGTTAAACGGATCATCCTGACACGGCCTGCCGTCGAAGCAGGGGAGAGCCTTGGTTTTCTGCCTGGTGATCTGAAGGAAAAGGTAGATCCTTATCTAAGGCCGCTGTATGACGCTCTCCATGACCTCCTGGGGATGGAACAGACGCAAAGGATGATAGAGCGCGGAACGATCGAAATAGCTCCCCTGGCTTATATGAGGGGCCGTACGCTTGAAGATGCCTTTGTCATATTGGATGAAGCCCAGAATACGACGGAAGCCCAAATGAAGATGTTCTTGACCAGGCTTGGTTTCGGATCGAAAATGGTCATTACGGGAGACCGGACCCAGATTGACCTTCCAAAAGGCATGAAGTCAGGTCTTGTCCGGGTAGAAGAGATATTGAAGAATGTTAAAGGCCTTTCCTTTGTTTATTTTGAACAAAGTGATGTAGTAAGGCATCCGCTTGTCGCTAAAATCATTACTGCTTACGAGCAGGCGAAGTCATAAGAAAAAATCCGCCATTTCAATCGGCGGATTTTTCGTGATGTGTCTAAATGACGAACTTTATGGTGAAAAAGTGGATATGAAATGACAGAACCTTTACATTTATCAATACGAAGGTGAAAATTCATATGAAAACTGTTATGATTTTACATATCTAGAATAATAAACATCATTTTTTTTTAGGAGGACCTTCCTTGAATCGTATCCAGAAATTCTTCACTCAAATAAAAGGGCTGTTGGTCCATCGTTTTTTTCAAGTGCTTTTGTTCATCATACTTGGTTTGTTTGCGTATGGTTTAATGTTCTCCAATGTGAAGCCGGAAAGGGTTCAGGTAGAGCTTTTTAAGCCTGCGGAACAAACGATCCGATCAACCAAAACTGTGGAAGATACCTATAAGACGGAACAGGAAAAAGAAGAGATTTCAAAACAGGTGGCGGATGTTTATTCTTTAAAAAAAGAATATGCCAAAAATAAAGTCGATCTGATTTCATCCATTTTCGATTCAGCGATTGAGGTGAATAAGGAAACGGACCCCGATGAAGATCATAATGAAGATGGGGATAAAAAAGAGACCGTAAAGACGGATGCTCAAAAAGTTTCGATATTAAAAGAAAAATTGACTGATGAAGTGAATAAGAATATCGAGGAATCCGTTTTCCTTGCATTAGTGCAGGCGGATGAAGATGAGTTGAAAATAGCGAAGGATTCGACCATTACGGCAGTGAATAATGTGATGAGCTCCCGAATCGCTGCAAGTGACGTCGAAAATGCCAAGAAAAAGGTTGTAGAGGAATTAGGGTATATGAGCATTAGCGGCGATATGAAAAAAGCCTCCACTTCCCTTGCGCGTACGGCAATCATTCAGAATGTATTTTTCGATAAGGACAAAACCGAGGAACAGCGAAGGAAAGCGGTTGAAAGCGTGGAGCCGATCAGGATCCTTCAAGGTCAGATCATCGTTGAAGAAAATCAGTTAGTGGACAGGGATGTATATAGGCAGCTTGAACTGGCAGGCTTCTTAAATACGGAGTCTACCATTTACCCGTATATCGGCCTGCTGTTATTCATATTCCTGACTTTTGCCGCTTTTTATTACTATTTCTACTATTCCGTTTCCAAAAAGGATAACAAGTACAATCAGTTATTGATCTTCAGTCTTGTCTTTATCCTTTCAATGGCTACCATGAAAACGGTCAGCATTCTGGCAGACCTGAAAAACTCGAACTTGGAATACATTTTTCCGGGTGCCATGGCGGCGATGCTCATCAAGATATTATTGAATGATAGGTTAGCGGTAGCGATGATCATATTGTTAGGTTCGTATGGTACGATTATATTTAATGGTGATACACCTGGAAATCTGGATTTCTCGATGGGGCTTTATATCATTTTCGGGGGATTGACGGCAATCATCATCCTATCCAGGCCAAATTTCAAATCAAAGGTGCTGGTAGCGGGGCTGCTATTGTCTTTAATCAATATGGCATTTGTTTTTTCGCTCATCTTTATTATGGACAGCCATTATACTAGAATGGAGTACTTGTATTATGCTTCTGCTGCCATAGGTTCTGGAGTCGGTGCAGCCGTTTTGACAATGGGCCTGTTACCGTTTTTCGAGGCTGGTTTCGGGATTTTATCATCGATTAAGCTTATCGAGCTCGCGAATCCCAATCATCCGTTATTGCGGAAGATCTTGATTGAGGCTCCGGGGACATATCATCATAGTGTAATGGTCGCCAATTTGGCGGAATCGGCTTGTGAAGCCATCGGCTCGAATGGTTTGCTGGCAAGGGTCGGCAGTTATTATCATGATATCGGTAAAACGAAGCGGCCGCACTTCTTCATCGAAAATCAGATGAGTGAAGAGAACCCGCATGATCGGCTTCAGCCGGAAACGAGCAGGGATATCATCATTTCCCATGCTGTAGATGGCGGGGAGATGCTGCGCAGTCACAAATTCCCGAAGGAGATTGTGGATATTGCAGAGCAGCATCATGGGACCACATTATTGAAATTTTTCTACCATAAGGCAAAAAAACAGGATGAGGCCACACTCGAGGCGGCCTATCGATATCCCGGGCCGAGGGCGTTAATGAAGGAAGTGGCCGTCATCGGCATAGCCGATAGTGTGGAAGCTGCAGTGAGATCGATGAAGCACCCAACTCCGGAGAAGATTGAAGAGCTGGTAAGTTTCATCATTCAGGACAGGATTTCTGATGGTCAATTTGATGAATGTGACATTACTATGAGAGAATTAAGTATCGTGAAGCATTCCTTATGTGAATCGCTGAATGGTATCTTCCACTCCAGGATTGAATATCCGGAGCCGGATAAATTAGGACAGAAGGTGAAAGAATGATTTTAGCTATCGATTTAATGGATGAAACGAATGAAGTAACGGAGGAAGCTCAGCAGCTTGTTGAAAGCATTCTTCAATTTGCGGCAAGAAAAGAAAACATTGAAAAAGACACCGAGCTGTCTGTTACATTTGTAGACAATGATAGGATTCGGGAAATCAATAAAGAATATCGTCATAAAGATTCAGCTACAGATGTCATTTCTTTTGCGCTTGAAGAAATGGGAGAAGATGAAGTGGAAATTGTCGGAGCGGAAATGCCCCGCATGTTAGGGGATATCATCATTTCCATTGAACGCACGAAAGAACAAGCTGAAGAATATGGTCATTCATTTGACCGGGAACTTGGATTTTTAGCACTGCATGGTTTTCTTCATTTATTGGGATTCGACCACATGAATGAAGAAGATGAAAAAGTGATGTTCACAAAACAAAAGGAGATCTTGGAAGAATATGGACTTTCAAGAGAAGGATAAAAAAAAGTATCCTTTATTAAAAAGTTTCTCTTTTGCCTGTCAGGGAATTTTGGAGGCTGTTCGGACTGAACGCAATATCAAGATTCATTTCGCGTTAACGGCAATCGTCGTATTCTTTGGTTGGCACTTCTCATTGAATGGGATGGAGTGGCTTTTCATTTTGGCGGCCATAGCCGGTATGATTACGTTGGAGCTCGTTAATTCCGCGATTGAAAGGGTAGTGGACCTGGTAACGGACCAAATCCATCCGCTTGCCAAGCAGGCAAAAGATATTGCAGCCGGAGCTGTATTCATATATGCTATATTTTCTATAATAGTTGGATTGATTATCTTTTTGCCTAAGGTTGGCCTGTAGGTTGCCGAAATGGTACTCAATTTGAAAGGAAGATGTGAATTGAATACAAAAGAATTGATTGAGGAAGCTAAAAAAGCAAGGGATAAAGCTTATGTGCCTTACTCCAAGTTTAAGGTGGGGGCAGCCCTTTTAACCGCTGATGGAAAGGTCTATCATGGTTGTAATATAGAAAATGCTGCATACAGCATGTGTAATTGCGCCGAAAGGACAGCTTTATTCAGCGCTTATGCCCATGACGATAAAAAATTCACCAAACTTGCAGTCGTGGCGGATACCGATGGTCCCGTCGCTCCATGCGGGGCATGCAGGCAGGTTATTTCAGAACTGTGCGAAAAGGATATGCCGGTCGTTTTGACCAACTTACATGGGGATATAAAAGAACTAACAGTACAGGAATTGCTTCCAGGAGCTTTTTCACCGGAGGATTTAAATGGATAAACTATTTGACGATACACAAGTAAAAGGTTACAAATCAGGTTTCATTTCAATAATTGGACGACCTAATGTAGGAAAAAGTACATTTCTGAATCGGGTCATCGGTCAAAAGATCGCCATTATGAGTGATAAACCGCAAACCACAAGAAATAAGGTCCAGGGTGTACTTACGCAAAACGATTCACAAATGATTTTCATCGATACACCCGGCATTCATAAACCAAAGCATAAGCTTGGCGACTTCATGATGAAAGTGGCAACGAATACATTGAAGGAAGTCGATTTGATTCTCTTCATGATCAATGCGACTGAAGGATACGGACGCGGGGACGAGTTCATCATCGAAAAACTTCAATCCGTAAAAACGCCTGTTTTCCTGGTCGTAAACAAAATCGATGCGATGCATCCAGATGATTTACTTCCGATCATTGAAAAATACCAACAGCTTTACCCTTTTGCGGCAGTCGTTCCGATTTCTGCGCTTGAAGGGAATAATGTTGATACACTGCTTGAACAAATCAAAGAGCATCTGCCTGAAGGTCCCCAGTTTTATCCAGCTGACCAAGTGACCGACCACCCGGAACGTTTTATCATTTCCGAATTGGTCCGCGAGAAGGTACTGCACCTGACAAGGGAAGAAATTCCACATTCAGTGGCTGTTGTCATCGATTCCATTAAAAAAATGGACAACAGCGACACCATCAATGTCATGGCGACGATCGTTGTCGAACGTGATTCACAAAAAGGCATTGTCATCGGAAAGCAAGGGAAAATGCTTAAAGAAGTCGGCAGCCGTGCCAGGGTAGATATCGAAAACCTATTGGGTTCTAAAGTCTTCTTGGAACTGTGGGTCAAGGTACAGAAGGATTGGCGTAACAAAGCAAGCCAGCTTCGCGATTACGGCTTCAATGAAAGCGAGTATTAATTAACAAAATTTACGCGTCATGAAAGTTAGGAAAACGGTCAAGCTAATCATATGGTCGGATATTCATATTGCTAGTAAAAATGAAAGGTGGGCTTTATATGTTGGATTTTACCTGGGAATTATTCACTGAAACAGGTAATGTGGACACCTATTTGCTGTTTAAGGAGATAGAAGTCGAAAGACAGGAAAGACACTTGGGATTGAATGATGAGCTAGCAGAAATTGATTTTCCTGTTTCATAGGTTAGCCTTGGCGAGCATGGGTGGTGTCTTGGTATGCTCCAAAAATGTGAGGGCATTGTCATAAGGCGAACTGCATATGGAGAAAATAACAAAATCATTACTATATATACCCGTGAGCTAGGGAAAATTGGCGTCATGGCGAGAGGGGCCAGTAAACCTAACAGCAGGCTTTCAGCCGTCACACAGCTTTTTTGCTCCGGGTATTTTCTTGTAACCACATCAACCGGACTCGGCAGTCTTCAGCAAGGCGAAATGGTCGATTCACTCCGTTTCATAAGGGAGGATCTTTTTGCCACCGCTTATGCTTCATATATTGTTGAATTGCTTGATAAAAGCGTCGAGGATAAGAAACCGAATCCATATTTGTATGAATTGCTTTCGCAAACTTTGCATTACATAAACGAGGAATATGACGCGGAGGTTTTGACATTCATTTTTGAAATGAAGATGCTGCCCGTCAATGGGATTAACCCAGTGCTGAATCAGTGTGCAGTATGTGGTGAAACGGAAGGGGAATTCTCCTTCTCGCTTCGGGAAGCGGGCTTTATCTGTCACCGCTGTCTGGGGAAAGACCCATATCATTATAAAATTTCACCTGCAGCCGTCAAATTGCTTCGGATTTTTTATTATTTCGATTTATCAAGGCTCGGAAACATTTCCGTCAAGCCTGAAACGAAAAAAGAACTGCGGAAGATCATCGATGCATATTATGAGGAATATTCCGGTCTGCATTTGAAATCAAAAAAGTTCCTGAAACAGATGGATACGATGAAAGATATGTTTTAGGTTCTGACCTATTGACATTCCATGCTAGTTTGTATAAAATTCTAATCATCAAAATAAGAAGATTGCGTTGATGGAAAAGAGTATCTGTCATTCTCCATAAAAAGCGAACCCGGGACGGTGGAAGCCGGGATATGGATTTACAGGGAAGGGCGTTCCGGAGCATGTTGCTTTGAAAAGAGGCCGTTTTGTAAACGGCAATTAGGGTGGAACCGCGGGTATACTCTCGTCCCTATGCATTTCGCATAGGGACGGGAGTTTTTTGTTTGCCAAAATGTAATGGGTTCCGACCTTTAATCTTAATAAGAGCCGTTTAAATAACCTGGAGGTGTACGATGAATATTCAAAATATGATTTTAACGTTACAAAAGCATTGGTCTGAACAAGGCTGCATATTGATGAATGCTTATGATGTCGAGAAAGGGGCAGGAACAATGAGCCCATACACGTTCCTGAGAGCCATTGGACCGGAGCCTTGGAGCGTTGCTTACGTAGAGCCTTCCCGCCGTCCTGCTGACGGTCGTTATGGTGAGAACCCTAATCGACTGTATCAGCATCATCAGTTCCAAGTGATCATGAAGCCGTCGCCTGACAATATCCAAGAGTTGTATTTGGATTCATTACGCGCTTTAGGGATAAATCCGCTTGAGCATGATATTCGCTTTGTCGAGGACAACTGGGAAAATCCATCACTAGGGTGTGCCGGTCTTGGTTGGGAAGTGTGGCTTGATGGAATGGAAATCACGCAATTTACATATTTCCAACAAGTGGGCGGCCTTGAGTGTAAGCCGGTTTCCGTGGAAATTACATACGGGATCGAACGTCTCGCCTCTTACATTCAAGATAAGGAGAACGTATTTGACCTAGAATGGACAGATGGATTCACTGTTCGGGATATATTTGGTCAGCCGGAATACGAACATTCGAAATATACGTTCGAAACCTCCGACCTTGATATGCTGTTTCAGCTTTTCACGATGTATGAAAAGGAAGCGCATCGACAAATGGAAGAAGGACTTGTACATCCTGCATATGATTATGTTTTGAAATGTTCCCATACATTTAACCTTTTGGATGCCAAAGGTGCCATCTCGGTGACGGAAAGAACGGGTTATATTGCCCGGTGCCGTAACTTAGCGCGTAAGGTTGCCAAAACCTTCTATGAAGAGCGGGAAAAATTAGGCTTCCCGATCCTGAAAGTGAAAGGGGAGAATACAAATGAGCAAGCGTGATTTGTTATTGGAGATTGGATTGGAAGAGCTGCCTGCCCGTTTTGTGACAGCATCAATGAAACAGTTGTCAGATAAAGTGCAGCAATGGCTAACGGAAAAAGCGATAGAATTCGGGACGGTTGAAGCTTTTTCCACACCAAGACGTTTGGCCGTATTGGTGAAGGACGTGGAAGAATCCCAAAAGGATATCGAAGAAGAGGCAAAAGGTCCGGCCAAAAAAATCGCGTTGGACAGCGAAGGCAACTGGTCTAAAGCAGCATTGGGATTCGTCAGGGGTCAAGGCATGACTTCAGAGGACATTTATTTTAAAGAACTCAAGGGTGTGGAATATGTCCATGTGAATAAATTCATAAAAGGACAGCAGACCGTTCAGCTTTTATCTGAGCTTGCTGAAATCATCAGCGGCATGACGTTCCCCAAAAATATGCGCTGGGCCAATCAGGAGCTCCGCTTCGTCCGTCCGATTAAATGGCTGATTGCCTTATTTGGCAATGAAATAGTGCCATTCAGCATTGCTGATGTGGAAACGGGCCGTGAAACAAAAGGACATCGTTTCTTAGGCAATAGCGCCATCATCGAGCAGCCGCAACGGTACGAAGATACGCTGAATGAACAATTTGTAATGGCAGATCCAGATAAACGCCGGCAAGTTATATTGGATCAGATTAAAGAGCTTGAGCAGGAGAAAGGCTGGATCATCCCTGTCGATGAAGATCTGCTTGAAGAGGTAAATAATTTGGTAGAGTATCCAACGGTGTTATTTGGACATTTTGAAGAAGAATTCCTTGAGCTTCCTGCTGAGGTACTAATCACATCAATGAAGGAACACCAACGTTATTTCCCAGTTAAAGATCAGGAAGGGAACCTGCTTGCTTACTTTGTAACCGTGCGCAACGGCGATGACCGCCATTTGGATAAGGTTTCTAAAGGTAATGAAAAAGTATTGCGTGCCCGCTTATCGGATGCAGCATTTTTCTATAAAGAAGATCAGAAAAAAGAGATTTCGGATGCTTTGAAAAAGCTTGACAGCATCGTTTATCATGAAGAAATCGGTACATTGGCCGAGAAAACTGCCCGGGTAACTGAAGTGACCGGTGCTCTTGCGGATGCTTTGAATTTAAAGGCGGAAAAAGAAATGGCGCTTCGTACAGCGGCAATTGCCAAGTTCGATTTGGTAAGTAATATGGTTTATGAATTCCCTGAATTGCAAGGGTATATGGGTGAAAAATATGCTCTCTTAAAAGGGGAAGCCAAAGAAGTGGCCGCAGCTATCAATGAACATTATATGCCAAGGCATGCGGATGATGATGTACCGCCTTCAGTCATTGGCGCGGTTGTGAGTTTGGCTGAAAAAATTGATACTTTGTCTTCGTTCTTCGCTATTGGCGTCATTCCGACAGGTTCCCAGGATCCTTACGCATTAAGAAGGCAGGCGAGCGGTGTCGTCCAAATTCTAGCTGAGAAGAAATGGAATATTTCATTAGAGGAGCTTATTGTTTTAGGTCTTAAAGGACCGGAATCAAAAGGTATCTTAAAACGTGATCTTGAAGAAGTTAAAACGGACATGTTCACATTCTTTAAAGCTCGTGTCAAACACATGCTTCAAGAACAGCAAATCCGTTACGATTTGATTGACGCAGTTTTGTTCAATGAAATCGGTTATATCCACTCAATCGTGGAACGTGCACATGTATTGGATGCGAAGAAAGAAGAAGCAGGCTTTAAGGAAAGCCTGGAAGCTTTAAGCCGGGTCATGAACATTGCCGTAAAATGTGACAATCAGGTGACAGTCGACCCTGCTGCCTTTGAAAATGATCAAGAAAATGCGTTATATGTAAAATATCAAAAAGTGGCAATGCGTTATATGGAATCTAAAGATGAGAATGAGCGGTTTGAAGAGCTTGTTTCGCTTCAATCGGAAATAGAGTCATATTTCGAGAATACAATGGTCATGGCAGAGGATGAAGCAATCCGCAACAACCGTTTATCCCTAATGAAGGAAATCAGTGATTTGGTTGCAGGTTTTGCTGCCATGAATAAAATCATCCTTACATGATCGAAAGGGTGTATGGTATCGGAAACCCTTTGAATATGGGTTTCCGATTTCTTAAAAAGATAAATGGTCAATAAATAGGACAAAAATGCCCTAATTAAATTATTTAGTATATAATTATTAAATGAATAACTTTTGTTACTTTACTCTGCGAAAGCAGTGGGGTGGTGATTATAATCCAATTGAATAAGCGTCAGGAACAAATTTTACAAATTGTAAAAGAAAATGGACCGATTACTGGAGAACATATTGCGGATAGATTGAACCTTACCAGGGCGACACTTCGCCCGGATTTAGCGATTCTAACGATGGCAGGTTTTCTTGATGCCCGGCCCAGAGTGGGGTATTTCTATACAGGCAGGTCAGGGACACAGCTTTTGACAGATAGCCTTAACCATCTTTATGTACGGGACTACCAATCGATACCTGTCGTCGTTGACGAGGGCATTTCCGTATACGATGCAATCGTCATGATGTTTTTAGAAGATGTCGGAACAATGTTCGTCGTCGATAAGCATGCATTGCTTGTTGGTGTCTTATCAAGGAAAGACTTATTGCGTGCGAGTATTGGGAAACAAGAGCTTAACTCCATTCCAGTCAATATCATCATGACTAGGATGCCCAATATTACAATGTGTTCAAAAGAAGACCTTTTGATTGATGTTGCCAAAAAACTGATTGATAAACAAATCGACTCATTACCGGTCGTCAAAGACACAGAAAAGGGCTATGAAGTAATTGGAAGGATTACAAAAACCAATATTACGAAAGCATTCGTAGCTTTGGCTGATGAAGGCTATTAGGGGGCTTGCAAAAGGAATGACGGAGAATATGAACGGTTCTATTATATATGTTGTATCGGATTCAGTAGGGGAAACAGCGGAATTGGTCACAAAAGCCGCTGCAAGCCAGTTCTCGGGATCTGCTTTTTCAATAAAGAGAATTCCGTATATTGAAGATGAACAAAACGTGGATGAAGTGATATCACTGGCTAAGTTGGACGGGGCTATCATTGCTTATACTCTGGTGAAGCCAGCTATTAGAGCGTATATGAAAGCACAGGTCGAAAAAGAAAACCTGGCTGCTTATGACATTTTAGGGCCGCTCATGGACATCCTTCAGGAAAGGGCGCCAAAAGGGCCGCTTAATGAACCTGGTCTGGTAAGAAAGCTGGATGATGACTATTTCAAGCGTGTGGAAGCCATTGAATTTGCTGTAAAATATGATGATGGACGTGACCCTCGCGGCATTTTACGCGCAGATATCGTCCTTGTGGGTGTTTCACGCACTTCCAAAACGCCATTATCACAATATTTAGCACACAAACGCTATAAAGTGGCGAACGTACCTTTAGTGCCTGAAGTGGAACCGCCAGAAGAGCTGTTCCTGGTACCTCCTGAAAAATGCATTGGTTTAAAGATCAGCCCGGAAAAGCTGAACCATATTCGTAAAGAACGATTAAAGTCTCTTGGGCTCAATGATCATGCCATTTACGCAAATGTGGAGCGCATAAAAGAAGAATTGACATACTTTGATACAATCATATCAAGGTTGAATTGTCCTATCATTGATGTAACCAATAAAGCTGTTGAAGAAACAGCCAATTTGATCATCAATATCCTTCAAAATAAAAACCGTTGATCCCTAAATTAAGGCAAATCAAAATGTGAGCTAGACACTTTATGTGTCAGCTCACATTTTAATGCCAAGGTCAAATAAGGGATTAATAAGAATAAATTCAAAATAATTACATAAAATTCCTCTTAGTTTCCTCGTGCAAATCCATTGATTTGCATGAAAACACATTCGGAATTTAAATGTTGGCATCTTCTAATCAAATAGACTATAATAAAAAATTGTGAGAAAAAAGTAATCTTAAGGTTTAGACTTAATTAATAAGGAATAAACTAAAGGTTAATGAGATGTCAAGGTTTTTATCATAAAAATAATTCGACATGTTCCGTATAATTCAGGAGGGGCTGGTCTTTTTCAAGGCAAATGAGGTGCTTTCACTTGAATAAACAGGTATTCTTTGAAGAATAATGTTTGCTCTTTTAGAGGGAACGCTCTGAATCAATGCTGGAAATTCACCATATCTTCATAAAGTTTAGGGGAGAAAAAGGATTATGCAGAAAGATGTAGAATTAGAAGGTATGAATAATAAACCTACGATACACGTCGATGCCGATGCATGCCCGGTGAAAGACGAAATCCTTCATTGTGCAAGTTTGCACGAAATTGAAGTCTGTTTTGTTGCATCATATAAAAATATGATGAATAACCCTGAAGGTAAATGGGTATATGTCGATGCAGACAAAGAAGCGGCAGATCTTTATATAGTAAACTCAGTAAAAAAGGGTGATATTGTCGTTACTGCAGATATTGGTTTGGCTGGGACACTGCTTCCTAAAAACGTTTATGTCCTTTCGCCAAGGGGAAAAGAATACACGGAAGAGAATATTTTCATGCTCTTGGATATGCGTTATCAGTCGGCTAAACTCCGCAGGCAGGGTAAGCATACGAAAGGGCCAAAAGCATTCACAAAGGAAGATCGTATATGTTTTACTAATAAACTTATGAAAACATTGTCGAACTTTGCAGGGAATTAGGAAACAGTATCGAATAAGAAACTATCACCAATATTGCAAGGTGGAAAAATGATAAATGGCCGTATAGAAGATGAGAAAATTAATCAAATTCGTGAAGCTGTTGACATTGTTGATTTAATTGGGGAGTATGTCCAGCTGAAGAAGCAGGGGCGCAATTACTTTGGCCTATGTCCTTTTCATGGTGAAAACTCGCCCTCGTTTTCCGTTTCAACGGAAAAACAAATCTTTCACTGTTTCGGTTGCGGGGCAGGCGGAAATATTTTTACCTTCTTAATGGATATAGAAGGCTACAGCTTTGTGGAATCTGCAAAAGTTTTAGCTGAAAAAGGAAATGTTCCTTTGGAAGTTGAAATCAATAAGGATTCCAAGCGTTCCAACATGCCGGCAGGCGCTCAGCAAATGATTGAAGCCCATGACCTGCTGAGGAAGTTTTATCATCATCTCCTCGTTAATACGAAAGAGGGGCAGGATGCTCTCGAATATTTACTTAAACGAGGGTTTACTGAAGAGACGATAGAAAAGTTCCAAATTGGCTACTCTTTGGATTCATGGGACTTCGTGTCCAAGTTTCTGTTAAAACGCGGGTTTCCAGCGGAATACATGGAGCAGGCAGGGCTTATTATTTTCAGGGAAAAAGACGAGTCATATTTTGACCGTTTCAGAAATAGAGTCATGTTTCCAATTATGGATCATCAAGGAAATACGATTGCGTTTTCAGGAAGAGCGATGGGGGACGATGAGCCCAAATATTTGAATAGTCCTGAAACGCCAATCTTTAATAAAAGTAAAACTTTATATAATTTCCATCATGCAAGACCACACATACGTAAGAAAGAACAAGCAGTCATTTTTGAAGGCTTTGCCGATTGCATTTCAGCAGTTGGCGCAGGTGTGGAGAATGCGGTCGCTACAATGGGCACTGCCCTGACGGACCAGCATATCCAGCTTTTAAAAAGAAATACTGACCAGATACTTATTTGCTACGATTCGGACTCAGCGGGATTGAACGCTGCCAATCGTGCAGTCAATATGCTACAGGACCATGAGTTTTCCGTGAAAGTCGCTCTCATGCCTGATAACCTGGACCCCGATGACTACATAAAGGAATTCGGTGAAAAAAGCTTTGTTTCTGAAGTAATAGGGGCCAGTTTAACCTACATGGCATTCAAAATGCATTATTTGCGTCGAGGGAAAAATGTAAATAATGAAGGAGATCGAATTCAATATATCGAAGAAGTCCTTAAAGAAATTTCGCGATTGCCCAATGCAGTGGAGAGGGATCATTATCTCCGGCAGCTATCCTCTGAATTTTCCCTTTCATTGGATGCGCTGGAACAGCAGCAGCGTCAGGTGTTCTTTACGGAACGCAAGAAGGGGACATTGCCGCAGCCAGCAGCCCAAAAGAAAATGGCCCTGCAATATGAGCATAAGTTAAAGCCTGCTCACCATAATGCTGAAATGAAGTTGATTGCCCATATGCTGAAAAGCAGGGATATGACTTTCAAAATTCAGCAGTTGCTTGGGCAAACGGTCTTTCATGTAGATGAACATCAGGCAATCATCACCTATTTATATGCGTTCTATGAAGATGGACACGAACCGGATACAAGCTTTTTCCTTACTTATTTACCGGATCCAAACTTGAGAAGGATCGTTTCGGAAATAGAAATGATGTCAGTGAATGAGGAAGTTACCGATAAAGAACTGACCGATTGTATAAATCAAGTGTTGAAATATGAAAAGTTGTTAAAGATAAAAGAAAAACAAGTTGAAGAAAAAGATGCAGTTAGACGAAGTGATTATGTCACTGCTGCACAAATTGCCATGGAAATCATTAAATTGCGTAAAATGTTGTAGTCGTTTAGGTGTAAGTCCTGGAAGGAGGGGAACTAATGGCTGAAAAACCAGCACGTTCCAAACAAGTTGATAATGAATTTAGCCTTGAACAGGTGAAAGAAAAATTACTGGAGCTAGGTAAAAAACGAGGCTCTTTGACTTTAGAAAAAATCGCTGAAATGATTGGCGGTTTTGAGTTGGATTCCGATCAAATGGATGAGTTCTATGAGGTGTTAGCAGAAAACGGCGTCGAAATACTCACTGATGGTGAGGAAGACGAAGATGAAGATGATCCAGATGAGAAGAAACTTGCAAAAGAAGAAGAGTTTGACTTAAATGATTTAAGTGTTCCTCCTGGCGTAAAAATTAATGACCCAGTACGCATGTATTTAAAGGAAATTGGTCGGGTCGACCTTTTATCGGCAGAAGAGGAAATCTCTTTGGCGACGAGAATTGAAGATGGAGATGAAGAAGCGAAACGCCGTTTGGCAGAAGCTAACCTACGTCTTGTTGTCAGTATCGCCAAGCGTTATGTCGGACGCGGAATGCTTTTCCTTGATTTGATTCAGGAAGGTAATATGGGACTTATCAAAGCTGTGGAAAAATTTGATTACCGCAAGGGATTCAAATTCAGTACGTATGCAACATGGTGGATTCGCCAAGCGATAACCCGTGCCATTGCCGACCAAGCAAGAACGATCCGGATACCGGTGCATATGGTGGAAACCATCAATAAATTGATTCGTGTCCAAAGACAGCTTCTTCAGGATTTAGGACGTGAACCTTCACCGGAAGAAATTGCGGAGGATATGGACCTGACTCCCGAAAAAGTTCGTGAAATCTTGAAAATAGCTCAGGAGCCTGTTTCATTGGAAACGCCAATAGGTGAAGAAGACGATTCACATTTAGGTGATTTCATTGAAGATCAGGATGCGACTTCCCCATCGGAGCATGCAGCATATGAACTATTGAAAGAACAGCTTGAAGACGTATTGGATACTCTTACAGACCGTGAAGAGAACGTCTTGAGACTCCGCTTTGGACTTGATGATGGCCGCACCCGTACACTTGAAGAGGTAGGTAAAGTGTTTGGGGTCACCCGCGAGCGTATCCGTCAAATCGAAGCGAAGGCGCTGCGTAAACTGAGACATCCAAGCCGCAGCAAACGCTTGAAAGATTTCCTTGAATAGAATATATGCCCTTAACAGAGCCCTCTTTGAATGCCCAGCGTTCGGGAGCGGCTCTTTTTTTTAATTTCGATGTAAAAATATCCTAATAACAACAATAGTTATCCATTTTTCCAAATAACAGAAACAAATTTACAGACGTTAAAAAGAAGATCATCATGAGGATGTGAGATTCATGGATGAAATGAGAAAGAAAATCATCATTCAAGAAATATACTCCTGGAAAGAAAGTCGTATGCTTCCGGAGCAATATTGTAATTACCTGCTTGCATTATACGGTCAAGGTGAACTTCCGCCATCAAAATCGAATGATGAAACCGCGAGCAAAAAAAACGACCTCTTTTTCGGAATGTTGATTGGAACCAGTTTTGCATTTATTGTATTTTTGAATTATTTTACTGAAATAACCATAAGAATGCAAATGCTTATGACAACAATTTCAATACTTGTCTTTGGGCTGGCAGTCCGCCGCTTAAAAGGCAGGAAGGTCATTTTTCAGATGGCGTTGATGGGGATGGTACTTTCATTGCTTTTATTAACTGTCAGTTTGGCGGAATTCATGGCACCCGGCAAAGCGGGTATCCTTTATATTTTCTTATTCATTAATTGCGGACTCTGGATTTTATTGGGCAATAAGCTGAAGCTGCTCCATTTTTCCATAGCGGGAAGCCTTGGGGCACTGGTCACTCTTTACTTTTTATTAATATAATTCAAGGACATTCCAGCGGTTTTAAATAATGATTTTTGGGTATTATGAAACATATGTAAGAAAAAGTAAAATTGTTTGGAAATATACATAAGTTTTTGACAATTTTAAGAAATTATATAATATCTTCTATTTTTGGGCTTTTACTTGAAACTCTTTTCAAGTAAAATAATATATAGTTGTTTGTATATAATATTAAATATGGTAAGTTTAGGTTCTACATAGGGGAGGAAATACTATGAATCGCAATCCAGTAATGCCTTTTATTATTATCATGGTTTTTGGTATTGGACTTATGTTTTTACTTTCGTTTAAAGGTTTGGGTGATGCCAAAGATCTTGCTAAGGAAAAAGAGGGCGGCGAAAAGACAGAAGAAACAGAAAGTGCCTCAGCATCACCTGAGGACATTTATAAGCAAAACTGTATCTCTTGTCATGGTGACGCCTATCAAGGTGGTGTCGGGCCTGCGCTAAAAGGAGTTGGCGATCGCCTGTCGGTGGACGAGGTTAAAGACGTGATCACTAATGGACGAGGTGCAATGCCGCCAGGTTTAGTCGAAGAACAGAACATTGACGCCATGGCCGAATATATTCATGGACTGAAATAATTCATGAAACTGACTCAAGAAATCGTTGGAAAGCGACCTTTTTGAGTCAGTTTTTCATTTAATTCAGAAAAGGAAGAATCCAGATGGCAGTTTTTCTTTTGCCCATGATAGAAAGGACCCTATTTCTCCTTTCTGTAATTTTTCGATTGAACTTGGTATAATCGAATGGGAAAGTAATTATAGCAAGACATTATTTGAATTAAGAGAGTTGATAAATATGAATCATGAAAAACTATCGATGAGATTAGAACGTGTTGCCATACATATACCAAAAGGAAGCATCCTAGCAGACATAGGATCAGACCATGCTTACTTGCCGTGCTATGCGGTGACTAACGGCTTGTGTGACAGCGCCATAGCAGGTGAGGTTGTAGAAGGACCCTATCAGTCAGCACGCAAGCAAGTGGCAATGACGGGTCTTGGAGACAAGATAGAGGTCCGTAAAGGAGATGGGCTTGAAGTATTGAATCCCGATGAAGCGACATGCATTACGATTGCAGGCATGGGAGGGACTTTAATATCAAGTATATTGGAAAGCGGAAAAGCGAAACTCGGCAAGGCAGACAGGCTAATCCTTCAGCCTAATGTCGGTGCAGCGAATGTTCGCAGCTGGCTAATCGAAAACGGCTGGGAACTTTGTGGAGAGGAGATCCTTGAGGAAGATGGGAAAATCTACGAGATCTTAATTGCCAAAAAAGGAGACCCGCTCCGTCCTTATGGTGTAAACAAGCAAACGGGCCTCACTTTCGGTCCATTCTTAAGAGAGCAATTCAGTGATATTTTCATAAAAAAATGGCAGCTTGAGAAAAAACATTTGGAGAGGATCATCGAACAATTGGATGAAAGCGGAAGAAGCGGACTGGAAACGAAGCGCAATGAGTTAAAATCCCAAATTTCGGTAATCGAGGAGGTGCTTAAAGGTTGAAGACAGTGAATGGTCACAAAATCATTGAGATGTTTGAACAATTCTCCCCAAAGCATTATGCAATGGAGGGAGATCCGATCGGGCTGCATGTCGGGCAGCTAAATAAGCCGATTACTAAAGTGCTGATTGCCCTTGATGTGCTGGAAGAGGTTGTAGACGAAGCGATCGAACATGGCGTGGAATTGATCATCGCCCACCATCCGCTAATTTACAGACCAATGAAAAGGATCGATACAAACACAGCTGGAGGCCGCATCATCGAAAAGCTGATCAAACATGATATCGCTGTTTATGCTGCACATACCAATTTGGATGTTGCTAAGGGCGGAGTGAATGATTTACTTGCCGAAGCGCTTCAATTGCAGGACACAGAGGTATTGATTCCAACCTATGAGACAGCTCTTAAGAAATTGGTCGTATATGTTCCAAAGACCGACGAACAAAAGGTGAGGGAAGCCCTGGGCAAGGCAGGGGCCGGAGCGATCGGGAACTACAGCAATTGTTCGTTTTCTGGGGAAGGTACAGGACGCTTCTTGCCAGGTGAAGGCAGTGAACCGGTTATCGGCTCTAAAGGAAAGCTTGAAGAAGTAGCTGAAATGCGGATTGAAACGATATTCCCGGAAAATATCGAGAAGAAAGTACTAGCTGCGATGATTAAAGCCCATCCATATGAAGAGGTTGCTCACGATATATATAAACTGGAGAATAAAGGGGAGTCACTTGGCTTAGGAAAGATTGGTGTACTTGCCGAAGAAATGACACTTGAACAATTTTCCGAACATGTGAAGCGGACACTCGATGTTGAAAAGGTGCGTGTCGTTGGAGATCTGCAAAGTTCGATAAAAAAAGTGGCCGTTTTGGGCGGAGACGGCAATAAATACTTTACGACAGCAAAATTCAAGGGTGCCGATGTTTACGTTACAGGTGATATGTATTACCATACAGCCCATGACGCGATGATGATTGGATTGAATATCGTCGATCCCGGCCACAATGTTGAAAAGGTGATGAAAAAAGGGGTGGCACGACTCCTTGAAAGAACGTGCCGCGAAAAGAACTACGATGTGGAATTCATTCCATCCAGGCTGAATACAGACCCATTCCGCTTCATTTGATAAACACGAAAAAGGCAGCCCTAGTGGCTGCCTTTGTATTTGTGCAATCATTTCTTCACTTTAATTTTTGGTAAAATTTTATGCAACGGCGTTTTCTTTTCGGTATTCCAAGTCGATTCATCATTTGCTTCATATTGTTCTAGAAATGCGATAACTTCCTTCGTGATCGGCGTTGGTGTAGAAGCCCCCGAAGTGACGGCAACCGTTTCTGCATCTTTTAGCCATTCAAGGTTCAGCTCGGAAATGTCAGCGATTCGATAAGCTCTCGTGCCGGCAATCTCTTGGGACACTTGTGCAAGTCGGTTTGAATTATTACTCTTAGGGTCTCCGACAACGATTAATACATCAGCTTCGCCAGCTTGCTCGGCAACGGCTTCTTGACGAACCTGTGTCGCTAAACAAATTTCCTTATGGACTTCGGCATGTGGAAACTTTTCCTTGACCTTATCCATGATATCCAAAACATCCCATTGGCTCATCGTTGTTTGATTGGTGACGATGATCTTATCACTATTCAAAGTCAAGGCTTCCACATCTTCATCCTTTTGAACCAGGTGAACGACATCGGGAGCAACTCCGACAGCACCCTCAGGTTCCGGATGGCCTTTTTTGCCAATATAAATGATTTGATAGCCTTCCGCTTGTTTTTCCCGAATTAAGTCATGTGTTGCTGTAACATCGGGACATGTTGCATCAAGCGTCACAAGCCCTTTTTTCTCAGCGATCTTCCTGATCTCAGGTGAAACGCCGTGAGCAGTAAAGATGACGGTTCCGCTGTCCACCTGTTCGATGATATCGTTGCGGTTGCTGCCGTCCAACGTGATGATGCCTTCTTCTTCAAACGCATCCGTCACATGTTTGTTATGCACGATCATTCCTAAAATGTAAATGGGACGTGGCAAGGTTTTATCTAAAGCCGCATTTCGGGCGATGACCATGGCATCGACAACGCCATAACAATAGCCGCGCGGGGAAATTTTAATCACTTTCATCTATGTGTCCTCCTTCAAGGCAAGAAACTCTCACTTTTTATACCTTTCTATTATATAAGACCATAGATGATATTACAAAACATCATATTTACATAAAATCAGTTATTGGTAAATTTTTTGTAGCTCTTAAATATAAAGCTTGGGACCTGAGGATCTTTTCCTTTTGGTTTCGGGACGAACTGGGGCGGTGGGGTTAGCTTCTATAGCTTTTTCTTTTTTCGTCGAATCCGTTTTTACCTCACTTTTTTCTTGTGCCCCAACCGCGGGCCCGCTTTCAACGGAAGCTCCCTCGTCCTTGGTCTCATCGGCTGATGATATGCTTCGGAAAACTTTCCACATGGAAGGCAGGTTTTTAATCACTGGTCCGTATTGTTCCACCATAGGCGTGAATTGTTCCGCCGCTTGCAACACCTTTTGCGTGTTGGAAAGCATATTATTAAGGGAATCGGGGTTTTTTAATGTTTCTAAGATACCGCCTCCGCTGCTTCTTGAAGAACTTTGGTTAGTGGAACCCGCTGGCGCAAACAAATTCGGAGAAGCTGCTTTTTGTTTCGACTTACCGAGTATTTTTGACAATAACCCTTCTTTCTTTGCTGGCGGCATTTCCTGCCGCTGCTGTTGGTTGAAAGGGCCGCGGAAACCTTGAGGTCCCTGTGGCATCTGCGGTCTGTTTGGAATCATCGGACGCTGCATCTGCTGATAAGGATGGGGAATTTGCGGTGACTGCCTGAATGGAGCAGGGGGCTGCTGCCTCCTTCGGCCATTGGGTGGCGGAAAACCGGGTCCGGGTTGACGATTTCTATTTGGGAACATAGGTTTCACCTCCTAAGAATATTATATACTGGTGTTATCTTCTATATAAATTATGCAACTCGACAAAAAAGGTTTGAGGAAAGAGTGACTGGGAAGTTGTGAAGTAACCGGAAAGAAGGTAAGATGGTAACGGTAGTCTTTTAGCTCCATGTCTGCGGGGGATACGCTATGACCAGGACAGGGGCTTTTCATTTGCAAGAGTCCATTTTAAGAGAACTAACCTCAGCGCTTGCGCTTTTGTGATTAGAGTGAATGGGGATATCGGAAAAGGTGGATGACATTCCTATTATGGGACAATCCCTATTTTCTTCACGAGCAACCCAGGCGCTTGCGCTTTTTGTGTAATCCAGCTTCAGCGCCTAGCTCGATGTGAAAAAGAGGATTGCCCTCACAAGGCAAAAAGCGCCTTATGGGACAATCCCTATTTTCTTCACGAGCAACCCAGGCGCTTGCGCTT
>NZ_JVPL01000202.1:0-2919 GCF_001054655.1 Bacillus sp. 220_BSPC | reverse complement strand
GTAACAACCAAAAAAAGGATAACTGTCAAAGGTAAAATAATTTCAAAAAGACGGGCGATCGGGTTAATGCCGCCGATGATGAGATAAAGACTTACCCACATGAAAATCATCATAATTGCCCAAGTAGGCGTACCTTCCAAAAGTAAATACCTTATCACTTCCGCCATTGCACGGAGCTGAAAACTGGAAGTTGTAAGAAAATAACAGACTACAACTAAACTAAGTAACCCGCCCAGCCATTTTCCGACAATTTCATTGATGTATTGATAGAAGGTCTTTTCGGGAAACTGTTGGCTTAATTTGACCATGATCAGCCCCGCGGTTATAGTGATAACTCCGCCTAAAATAACGCTTATCCATACATCTGGTGTCTGTACCTTCTCCGTAGATGATCTGGGTAGGGTGAGCA
Organism: Bacillus sp. 220_BSPC; assembly: GCF_001054655.1. Classification (NCBI taxonomy): domain Bacteria; kingdom Bacillati; phylum Bacillota; class Bacilli; order Caryophanales; family Bacillaceae; genus Bacillus; species Bacillus sp. 220_BSPC. Next base: position 2,510 of record NZ_JVPL01000202.1, on the reverse strand, counting down.
ATCCTGTGCCGAGTATGAAGTTAATGACAATGACAGCTGCTTGAGGAGTTGTAATTTTGTCTTTCGGACTGATAATCATTCTATAACCACCCTTTCACCGATAGGTTATCCTTTACGTATGGGGTTTTTTGTATGCAACATCTTTGGACGGCGTTTCATCATCATAAGTGGCATGCGGACCACCAGGTCTTTCCACTCACTTAAGCGATAAGGAACGGCTGGACTCAAATAAGGCACACCAAAGCTTTTTAATTTCACTAAATGGCTGGTCATTAAAAGGAAAAAAAGAATGACCCCGTATAATCCGAACGTGGCAGCACATAGCATTGCGGGAAAACGAAGCATCCGTAATGTAATCCCGATACTATAGTGCGGAATGGAAAACGATGAAATGGCGGTTAACGCTACCACAATCACCAAAACAGGACTAACTATCCCTGCCTGAACAGCAGCTTCCCCAATGATTAAACCGCCGACAATTCCCATTGCTGGACCGATTGGCTTAGGCAATCGCAGTCCTGCTTCCCTCAAAATTTCGATGGCTATTTCCATGAATAATGCCTCGATAAGTGCCGGAAACGGAACCCCGGACTTGGTTCCGATAATGGAGATGGCCAGTTTGGTCGGAATCAATCCTGAATGAAATGAGATGAAAGCTATATACAATGACGGTGTAAAAAGGGCCAGAATAGCTGCGAGGTAACGAAGCATACGGATGAATGTTCCAGGAATCCACCTTTCATAATAATCTTCCGGTGATTGTAGCATCATGCTTAAGGTAACAGGAACGATCAAAGCGAAAGGGGTCCCATCTAACAAGATGGCCACTCGCCCTTCCATCAAAGCAGCGACCACGCGATCAGGACGCTCTGTATTCTGTACCTGCGGAAAAGGACTAAGGTAATTATCTTCAATAAGCTGCTCTACATAACCTGATTCAGGAACACTATCAATATCAATTTTCTTAATTCGATTTTCCACCTCTTTAACTAATTCGGGATCAACAATATCCTTTATGTATGCGACAACCAAATCCTTTTTTGAACGCTTTCCTACTTGGAATTTTACTAACGATAAATTCTCGATTTCACCACTACACCTTAAAAAAGATGTATTATCACTCAATGATTCAGTGAAACCGACACGGGGACCTCTGACTAGTGCCTCTGATACCGGCTCTTCAATTGCCCTTGTTTTATGTTTGGCAGTTCCAAGGAGCAGCGCATCCAAAGACCCATCAATTAAAAGGGCGGTAGAACCTGTTAGTACTTTAGAGGCTAATTCTTTAATGGAGCGGACAGCTTCTATTTCACTAATGGATAACACTTCATTTTTTATGAATTCTTTTGAAATGCTCCCTTTGAGGTAGGGAAGGTTCTGTTTATATTCTGCTGAAAAATCAACCATCAATGATGGCATGATATGCTTATCAATGAGATCTTTATCCGATAGTCCATCCACAAAAATGATAACTGACCGTATACCGGTTCTCCCTAGATTAAATTCCCGAAAATGCACATCCCAATTATGGCCAATTTCTTGCTTAACACATTCAAGATTATAATTAAGATTATCTGTAAACTGATGTGTTAGATATTGGGAGTTATATGCTTCTTGTTTGTCTTTTTCGTTACCTTTTCCTTTTTTACCAATCTTTGATATCCACTCTTTCATCATCATCACTCATCCTTTGAGGTATGAAGCAAATTAAACAATTTGGAGATTAGATATGGAATAACAAACACAATGAAAGCTTGTATAAAAACCTGCCATTCTGGAAGGTAGGAAACAATCGTTTTCCACATTTTCATCACCCTATACTTGCCTAATATCAGCAGCTAAAATCTGTGTAATCTTCTACAAAATTCCTTTATTTCTCAAATAGTATTAATATCTTATACGTTTCTTATGCAAGGAAGTTAAATGCAATTCTCCTTATTTACATCACTTTATACGTGTATTAGCTACACGGGACAATAAATGTCATCCAACAATCTCCACTGGTTGTAAATATGACTTCGATTTAAATGGAATAATATGTAATTGTAACTTACATAAACAGTGCAAATGATCCCAATCTAATGGTTATTGAGAAAAGAGAGACCGCTAAGGTCTTTATTTGGTGGTAACTTTTTAAGTTCACGTTTCTTTACTAACCCAATAGCTGATTTATCAATCTTAAATCTTAGTTGCGAACTAATATAAGTTTGTGAAGAAATGTACTTAAACTATCGGGTGCGTTAGCTGAAGATCATAGCTGTCTTAAGGCAGCTTTTTCTTCTTTAACTAACAGGGGTTATTGTTTAATAAAAAAATCTACTAATCTAGTATAATAGTTCTTCTTTTGTCTATACTGTCTATTAATATGGTATTATTGGAGAGAATCAGGTATGATCTTAACTGATGTATGGGGTTTATATATCCAAGGTTATTCTCCACAAACATTAAAGGCCTATTACATCCAATTTAACTTGTTGGTGAATAGTTTTGGAAATATATCCATTCAAGAA
>NZ_JVPL01000201.1:0-64135 GCF_001054655.1 Bacillus sp. 220_BSPC | reverse complement strand
TCTCGGCTAGCCAGTTATTCGGCAGGAGTGTCGCAAATTTCTTCAATCTAGTAAGGGTTTCATTCCTATAATCCAGTTAAAAAACATGCAGGATCATTCAGTATTCCACTAAAATCATGGTTCTAGGATGGGAGCAATCCGAACCTCCTTTTGTCGCAAACGTAACCCCCTTGGCAATCCAAAGGGGGTTTTTCATTTTAAAAGACTACCGTTTTATTTTCATGAACAATGACGCGGTCCTCCAAATGCCATTTAACGGCACGTGCCAGCACCCTGCGTTCAGCTGAACGACCGATTTTCTTCATATCCCCGGCAGAATCACGATGGTCCACCCGTTCGATATCCTGCTCGATGATTGGACCTTCATCCAAATCATTCGTCACATAATGGGAAGTCGCCCCAATCAGCTTAACACCTCTGTCATAAGCTCGTTCATAAGGCCGTGCTCCAATGAAGGCAGGTAAAAATGAATGATGGATATTGATGATCCTGTTCGGATGGGCCGCTACGAAATCCGGCGTCAATATCTGCATATACCTGGCTAAAACAATAAGGTCCACTTTGAATTCTTCCAGAAGTCCAAGCTGTTTAGTCTCCACTTCCTTACGTATATCCTTATTGGCAGGAATGTAATAAAACGGGATGCCCATCGATTCGACAATTTCCCTCGTATCTTCATGATTGCTGATGACCAGCGCAATATCAGCCAATAAATCCCCGCTTTGCCACTCCCATAGCAATTCCAGAAGGCAATGAGGTTCCTTCGAAACGAAGATTGCCGTCCTCTTCAGATCACTCACATGATTAAATGTCCATTGCATCGAGAATACTGTCGAAACTTCCTGGAATGCCAGTTGCATATCCGCTGCCTTGTCATTCAATCCTGGACAATCGAACTCGATCCTAGTGAAAAAGGTACCGCCCTCAGGATTCATCGAATACTGACTCAATTCAACAATATTTGCATCATATTCTTTAAGAAAAGCCGTAACTGTCGAAACAATTCCCGGCTGGTCCGGACATTTTATAATTAAACGGCCTCTATCTTGATTTCTTTCGCGAAATTCCTGTAACTGCTCTTGCACAAAGTTGCTCACCATTTTCCCAACTGCCCTTCTTCTATTTTGCTATATTATACTTCAATTCATGGGCAAAATTAAAGTCAGTCAACCAATTCGGGATTTTGTTGATAGACAAAATCAACATTGCCTAAAATACTCCACAGTTTTATCCCATCCCATTCATTAGATTTTCGATAGATAAATCATCAGCCTGAATTGTTTCAAATTTATCTCTAGAGCTCAATCTATCCTAAAATTCTTCTCCTATTAAATAATTTTTGTCATTTTTTCAGGAAATTACAGGTAATTTGGAAGGAAATGAAGGCAAAGGCCGAGAACCCATAGTGAAGGGGGATTATTGGATGAAATGTCGGTATGTTCTGGACAACCTTTTTGGTTTCAGTTTTATTTTCCATAGTTAATTAGGTTATTCATTGCCTCATAAGGGTATAGACCATTCTATTAGTTTTTTTAAAAGGGGGAAATGAAATTATCATGAAATCATCCGTTACATTCATTGTATCCATTCTGGCTGTTCTTGGTCTTCTGTCCGGCTGTGCCGAAAAGGACCAGCTGGAGGACGGGAGTAAGCTGATCAATGAGGACCAGTTTGTTTTCGCTGCCTCAGGTGAATTCAAGCCATTCAGTTATGTCAATGATGACATGACCGTAACCGGATTCGATATTGAAGTTGGCGATGCAATTGCAAAGGAACTCGACCTAGAACCTGTGCCTAAACGGATAAAGTTCAAAGGTATCGTGGAAGGTGTTAAAACCGGTCGGGCAGATGCTGCGGTTGCCAGTCATACAATCAATGAACAAAGAAGTAAACATGTTGCCTTCTCGACCCCTTATTACTATTCAGGTCCTCAAATTTTCGTCCGCCCAGATAGTGATATTAAAACGGTTGAAGATTTAAAGGGTAAGGAAGTTGCGGCTTCTAAAGGCTCCACGTACGCAACGACGGCAGAAAAATATACAACCAATGTAAAAACCTATGACAGTGATATCACCGCCCTGAAGGCATTGAGCGGAGGGCGTCATGATGCCGTCATCACCGACTTCGTAACCGGTAAGGAAGCGACCAAGGAAGGTTTCGACATCGAAGGAAGGCAATTGATCGAACGGAGCGAGCAGGCCATCGTACTGCCTGACGACAACCCTCAGCTGCTTGCACGCATCAACGAAGCTCTTGAAAACCTCCGTGAAGATGGAACGCTTGCTGAAATCAGCAAAAAGTATTTTGGTGAAGACATCACAACTAAGCCTGAATAAAGATTGATAGAAAGGGAGTCATTACATTGCCAAGTTTTTCACATTTTTTTGATACATTATTTAGCTCCTCGGACGTATTCATCCGGGCCATGCTCCTCACATTGGAACTGACGGTAGTCTCCATATTGGTGGGTATCGTCATCGGTTTGCTATTTGCACTTTTAAAAATATCCAATATAAAAATTCTTGCATGGATTTCAGATACATATGTATTCCTGGTACGGGGAACGCCTTTAATCGTACAGATATTCATACTCTATTTCGGTATCAGCAATCTCTTCTTGCTGCCGGACTTCTGGGCGGCGTCACTTGCCCTGGCTTTCCATAATGGAGCTTATATCTCAGAGATTTTACGTGGTACGATTCAATCCATCGACAAAGGCCAAATGGAGGCCGGACGCTCCCTTGGCATGAGCAATTCGCTCACCTTAAGGAGAATCATCTTGCCTCAAGCCTTCCGCCGCGCATTGCCGCCGCTTGGCAACCAATTCATCATCGGACTGAAGGATTCATCACTGGCGGCCTTCATATCCATGAATGAGCTGTTTAATGTAGCCACTACGTTGGGCTCGAATAATTTCGATGAAATGACTTATTTATTGATTGTAGCCGTCTACTACTTGATTCTAGTGGCTTTCCTGACCATTATCGTCAATTTATTCGAAAAGAAACTGTCCATCAGTGATCGATAGGGGGAATTGAAATGGAACAAAAAGAAATGATTCGCATTAGGAATTTAAATAAATCGTATGGAAACCTGCATGTACTTAAAGATATCGATATGAAGGTACTCGATAGCGATGTTGTCTGTCTGATCGGACCAAGCGGTTCCGGAAAAAGCACCCTGCTCCGCTGTTTGAATTATTTAGAGAAGAAAGACAGCGGCCAAATCCTCATTGAAGGAACGGAAATCAATCCTGGTACCCATGATATTAATAAAATCCGCGAGAAAGTCGGAATGGTATTTCAGCATTTCTACCTCTTTCCTCATATGACCGTACTGGAAAATGTGATCGAAGCACCGACACACGTCAAAAAAGTCCCTAAGGCCCAAGCGATTGAAGAAGCAAAGGCATTGCTTGCCAAAGTCGGTTTATCAGATAAAGCGGATGTCTATCCAAGCAAGCTCTCAGGCGGGCAGAAACAGCGTGTTGCCATCGCCCGCGCCCTTGCCATGAAACCTGATATCCTGCTCTTTGATGAGCCCACCTCGGCTCTGGATCCCGAACTTGTCGGTGAAGTTCTTGCCACGATGAAGGAGCTTGCCTTGGAAGGGATGACAATGGTAGTCGTTACACATGAAATGAGCTTTGCACGTGAGGTCGGGGATTGGATTGTCTTCATGCATAATGGGAGGGTTGTCGAAAGCGGACCGCCAAAAGAATTCTTCACCCATCCAAAAGAAGAACGTACAAAAGAATTTTTGCAAACGACAGTCTTTTAATTTTAATTCTAAGTCCTGTCTGCTAGCGCGATTATAAGCAATACAGGCGTGAATCCCTGTATTGCTTTTTTTAGATGAAAAAGGTTTAATTTGTTTCTTTAATGTCCAGTTAGGTCGTTCCCTAAATTACATGATTAAAGTTTCAGGGATATTTCCGCTCGGATTGTACAAACTAAATACTTGATGAATTGTTTCAGATAAACCGTGATTCCGGCTCGAACATGGAAAAATATCTGTATTTATGGTATATATACAGGTAAAATTAAAAGAAGTATATAAATGAAAGAGGTCGAATTCAGTTGGAAAATAACTCTTCGAATTTTATTAAAAATATTATAAAAGATGACCTAGAGTCCGGAAAACATGATCATGTCATCACCCGCTTCCCTCCTGAGCCGAACGGATATTTACATATCGGGCATGCCAAATCAATCATTTTGAATTTTGGGGTGGCTGATGATTTCAATGGGAAAACCAACCTTCGTTTCGATGATACGAATCCATTGAAAGAGGATATTGAGTTTGTAAACTCCATTAAGGAAGATGTAAAATGGCTCGGCTACGACTGGGATAACCTTTTCTTCGCTTCCGACTATTTTGATGAAATGTATAAAAGAGCTGTGCTGCTCATCAACAAAGGACTGGCATATGTGGACGACCTTAATGCCGACCAAATCCGTGAATATCGCGGAACGCTGACAGAACCAGGGAAAGACAGCCCCTACCGCAATAGAACCGTTGAGGAAAATCTTGAACTATTTGAAAAGATGCGCAGCGGCGAATTTGAAAACGGCGCAAAAGTATTGCGTGCAAAAATCGATATGAGCTCACCCAACATTAATTTGCGTGATCCCGTCATATACCGTATCTCCCATACTGAACACCATAATACCGGCAACAAATGGTGCATCTACCCAATGTATGCCTTTGCCCACCCGATTGAAGATGCCATCGAGGGAGTCACACACTCCATTTGTACGCTTGAGTTCGAAGATCAACGCCCTCTTTATGACTGGATCGTTGAGAATTGTGAAATGGAAAGCAAACCAAAGCAATATGAATTTGGCCGTCTTAACCTGACCAATACAGTAATGAGCAAGCGAAAACTGAAGCAGCTTGTCGATGAGGGCTTCGTGGACGGCTGGGACGACCCTCGGATGCCTACCGTTTCAGGCTTGCGGAGACGCGGGTATACACCCGAAGCGATTCGTGCATTCTGCCAAGAGATAGGTGTCGCCAAAACAAGCGGTATCGTAGACTCTCAAATGCTTGATCATTTCGTGCGGGAAGACTTAAAGCTGAAGGCTCCACGGACTATGGCCATCCTGAACCCCCTTAAAGTGGTCATCACCAACTATCCGGAAGGCGAGATAGAGTGGCTGGATGCTGAGGTCAATCCGGAAGTACCGGAAATGGGTACACGCCAAATCCCGTTTTCACGTGAAATATATATCGAACAGGACGATTTCATGGAAAACCCGCCGAAAAAGTATTTCCGACTTTTCCCGGGCAATGAAGTCCGTTTGAAACATGCTTATTTCATTAAATGTGAAGAAGTGATAAAGGACGACGCCGGTAATGTCATTGAACTTCGCTGCACATACGATATTGAAACGAAAAGCGGATCGGGCTTCACTGGCCGTAAAGTAAAAGGTACATTGCACTGGGTCGAAGCTTCACAAGCGGTTTCAGCAGAATTCCGCAACTTTCAGCCGTTAATCTTGGATAAGGAAAATGATGAAGAGGAAGAAAAATCATTCCTGGACCGGGTAAACCCTGATTCTATCGAAATTCTACAAGGATTTGTCGAGCCTAACATGAAAGATGCTAAACCTCAGGATAAATTCCAATTCTTCAGGCATGGCTATTATAATGTTGATTCAAAACTTACTGCGGCCGATCACTTGGTCTTCAACCAAATCGTCGGGTTGAAAAGTTCATTCAAGTTATAGAATCACGAAAAAGAACCAGATTCCTAGCGGATCTGGTTTTTTTCATTTACTGCACCCTTATATCATTTTTTCTCGTATAGCTTGATCCCTTGCTTGGAAAGGGCTTGTTTAAGAGTACTATGTGTCGAAACCTGACTAAAATCAAGGCCTAACTGAATCGATGTCTGGGCCACTTCAGGTCGAATCCCGGAAATGGTCGATTGAATGCCTAACAGGTTCAGGGTACTTATCAATTGATAGATTTGTTGGGCAACCATCGTATCCAAAAGGGAGACTCCCGATAAATCGATGAATAAGTGGGTGATATTTTCACTAATGCATTTGCTTGGAGTCCCATTCAAAATTTCCTTTGCCCGATAGGTATCGATTTCACCGATTAACGGCAATACCGCAATGGCATCAACAATGGGAATGACAGGTGCGCCCAGTTCATTAATCAGCTCCTGTTGAGCTGACAAACGTTGTTTTGTCAAAAGGTAATACTGCTCGGTGAACTCACGGTTCAATTGATCGAAGGCATGATTAATAAGCCGGCTCCACCGGATGATTATTTCTTTCGTTATCTTCGTATCCATGAGCATATAATCAGTGATGAATGCCCAATATGTTTCACGCACCTTATTAAGCGCTTCCAACACTTCGTAAATGGGGGTGTCCGATTCAACCCTGCTCTTCGCGACAAGTGTGGCCCACTCCTCCATCGTTTCAATAAAAGCAGTTTTATCTTCAAGTAGAGCACTTGTCACTGATAGTCAAAGTATTCTGTTCCCTAAGCAGCTTTTCGATTTCCTCATTAGAATCTATTGAATAGATGGACCCAGACTGCTTTTCCCTTAAAGCCAGCCAATTTTCCGTAATCTTCGGCGAGTTATCAAGAATATATCGATATAAATTTTCATCTATTTTATCCATTTGTGTTCCCCTATCTCCCTAGTTATTTCATTTTGAATAGTATTAATAAATCTCCATATCCCGCTTTCTCCATTTCATTTCTGGGGATGAATCGAAGGGCCGCAGAGTTTATGCAATATCTCGTGCCTTTAGGACTTGGGCCATCGGGAAAAACATGTCCAAGGTGTGAATCGGCATCCCTGCTGCGCACCTCGGTCCGGGTCATTCGGTGGCTGAGGTCCATTTTTTCATTGACGCTTGCCGACATGATGGGCTTCGTGAAGCTTGGCCACCCACAACCGCTATTATATTTATCCCGCGAACTGAATAGGGGCTCCCCGGAAACGACATCCACATAAATGCCTTCTTCAAAGTGATCCCAATAGGCATTATCGAAAGGCGGCTCCGTGCCATTTTCCTGGGTGACATGAAACTGGCTCTCCGTTAAGGTCTTTCTAAGGTGTGCATGATCCTTAGGCCAATTTTCTTTAATGAAAGCATCCCGGCCTGAGCCTTTACGGTACAATGCATAGCGAAATTGATTTTTCCGATAGAATTCTTGATGATACTCCTCAGCGGCGTAAAATTGCCCCGAGGGTAGAATACCCGTAACAATAGGTTTCTTAAACCGCCCGCTCATCATTAAATCTTCCTTCGATTGTTCTGCTTCCCGTTTCTGACGTTCATTAAGATAGAAAATGGCTGCCTTATATTGCTTTCCCCTATCCGAGAACTGTCCATCGTCATCCGTAGGATCGATTTGCTGCCAGAATATCTCTAATAACGTTTTATAGGAAATGATTGATGGGTCGAATACCACTTGAACCGCTTCGACATGATCAGTCGCACCGGTAATCACTTGTTTATAACTTGGAGCGGCAAATTCACCGCCTGTATAACCTGATGTCACTGAAATGATACCATCCATTTCATCAAAGGGAGCAACCATGCACCAAAAGCAGCCTCCTGCAAAGATAGCTGTTTCTTTTCCATCCATCGTCATCCTAAAACTCCCCTTTCACGCCTGTCATTTTATGTATTATATACCAGCAAGCCAAGCACCTTCAAATTCAAAAATTCTACCTTTGCGTAACAAACATAAAAGAGGCACTTAGGAGTAAACCCAAGTGCCCTTTTATGTTAAATCCGTTATTTAAAGTATCACACTTACAATGATCGCTGATAGGATGCTGACAAGAGTCGCACCATATAGCAGCTTCAAACCAAAACGGGCTACAACATTCCCCTGTTTTTCATGAAGTCCTTTGACTGCACCGGCAATGATACCAATTGATGAGAAATTGGCGAAGGAAACCAAGAAAACCGAAACGATCCCTATCGTCCTTTCGCTCAAGGCAGCTGATGCTTCCCCTAAGCTCAGCATGGCAACGAATTCATTGGTTACCAGTTTCGTCGCCATGATTCCGCCAGCAGTCACGGTTTCTGAAATCGGTATACCCATGATAAACGCAAACGGTGCAAAGATATACCCCATGATGTCTTGGAAGCTGATACCGAAAATCATGTCGAATATACTGTTGATCCCGGCGATTAAAGCAACGAAACCAATTAACATCGCCGCTACAGTGATGGCAACCTTGAACCCATCCATTATATATTCCCCAAGCATTTCGAAGAAAGACTGCTTCTCTGCCCCTTCTTCAACAGGGAGAATATCCTCTGCATCCGTTACTGTATAAGGGTTGATAATGGATGCGATGATAAATCCACCAAACATGTTAATAACAATGGCCGTCACAACGTACTTTGGTTCAATCATTGTCATATAAGCACCGACAATCGACATCGATACAGTTGACATGGCTGATGCACAAAGCGTATACATCCGAGATGGCGGAATGGCACCGAGTTGTTTTTTCAAGGTTATGAAAACCTCGGATTGGCCTACTATTGCTGATGCAACCGCATTGTAAGATTCCAATTTACCCATCCCATTCACCTTACTTAGAACGAATCCAATCCACTTCATGATGAACGGAAGGATCTTGAAGTGCTGTAAAATCCCGATTAATGCGGAGATGAATACGATAGGAAGAAGGACATTTAAAAAGAAGGGCGATGCTCCTTCGTTTACAATCCCGCCAAATACAAAGGTGATCCCTTCATTTGCCCATTCCAAAAGTTTTCCGAAACCATCGGCAATTGAATTGATGATCACTAAGCCAAACTTCGTGTTTAATAATAAATAAGTTAAAACAAGCTGAATGACCACCATGAGGATGATCGGTTTAATTTTAACTTTCTTCCGGTCACTGCTGACTAAGATAGCTAGTCCAAAAACGATAAGCAGTCCTAAAATTGCAATCAGAAATTTCATATATTCTGCCTCCACTAAGGGTGAATTTAAGGTTCGTGCATTAATAGTAGGATACCCTCAAATAATTTATGCAAACGTTTTCTCTTTCATCCAAAATACATGTACGTACCTCTCCAGAAGTCTATATTAAACTAATATTTTTTTTAGTGCAATTATTATTTCCCTTTTTAAAATAACAATTAGTGACAATAATGGGTTCCGTGAATAAAAAAAGAAGGCTCCCCTTCGAAAGGAACCTTCTCTTGCCTCAAATAATATCCACTATTCAGGCAGCTGTTTTTCTTGTAATCACCGTTGTCGCTAATCCTGCCCCTCCAATTACAAAGATGATGATGGATGCGGCCAAGCCACCTGCCCCTTGATAAAAGTCGATGAATTTCCCAGCAAAAGAGTCTCTGCCTTGGAAACCGCCGCCGCTTGGCATTTCTCCTGGAGTCCCGGAACCATTAGGCCCCCCTTGTGGAGTGCCCTGCGCATCATTAGTTGCCGTTTCCGTCGATGAATCATCTGTCGCCGTACTGCTATTAGCCGATTTTTCCGTATCATCCGAATCTGTTGTATTGCTGCGGTCGGCAGGCTGACCCATCACCGCCTGTCGATTCATTGGCTCATTGCCGCTGCCATCCACATACATCATGATCCCGATGACTGCTTGGACCATTAAGAGGACCGAAACCAATATTCCAACCAAAAAGTGTAACCTACCAAGTCTTTTCATCAATGATTCTCCTCCGAAAATAAATGTATTTATAAGATGATTATCTAAAAAGACCCTTAATTTTTCCTTAAGCAGCAAGGAAGAAAGTAAGGGTCTTTTTCATATTGGCTGGCAGCTAGTTTTTCCTTTGATTTCTCGGAAAAGTGATTTCAAAACGGGTCCGTTCATTCTGCTCACTTGTAACCTTGATGTTCCCTTGATGTGTGTTTACAATCCATTTGGCTATGGATAGTCCTAAGCCAGAGCCTTCATTTGCCGAACGGGATTGCTCCACTTGGTAAAAACGGTTAAAAATCAAGGGGAGTTCTTCCTGTGGAATGCCTATTCCATTATCTTCTACAGTAAGTATGATGGATGAAGCATTCTTGATGCAGGATAGGGAAATTTCCCCGCCTTCCTCGGTGAATTTCATGGCATTATCCACCAAGATCACCAATAGCTGATGAATTCTCTCTTTATCCCCATGAAACACTACCTGTCCGGGAGCATGGCTAATGATTGATTTCTCTTGAAAAGATGCTATATCCGTATACTGTTCCACGATATCCATAAGTAGGTCATCAAGGAAAAAGTTCGATTTCTTAACCTCCATTTGATTCGAATCGGTTCTGGTCAAGGTTAAAAGTCCGTTAACAAGCTTATTCAATCGGCGGACTTCTTTCGAAATGATGGATATATCAACGGCTTTTTCCTCGATTGTCGCGTTAGGTGATTGAAACAGCAAATCAGCCCGCGATTGAATAACAGCAAGCGGCGTTCGAATTTCATGCGAAGCATCCGAGACAAACTGCTGCTGCTGATCCCAGGATTTCTTGACCGGGATCAAGGCCCGTCCTGCCAGAAGATAGCCAGCGCCCACCGCCACGAGACTTCCAATTCCTCCACCAACAAACAATATGAGCAGCAAGCGATCGAGCATTTCCTTTTCTGTATCCACATTCCTGATGAATTGTACGGCCATCTGTCCATACCCCGTATCGACCTGGGTGGAAAGGGCCCGATACGTGTATCCATTCACTGATATTTCTTCAATGTCATCAAAAGTTTTAGGGAAAAATTTTTGTTCATTGACCTTAAAAAAATTATCTACACTCAGTCTTGGCTCAATGATCGTATCATCCGGTCCCCAAACGATGACGCTTGGCCCCGGTCCTAAGAGAAACTCACCTTGCGGACGTCCGCCTGGCATGCCGCCATTATTGAAATCCCGGTAATCCTTTATAAGTGAATCATTGACATCCTTATAGATCTGGTCTTCCGTATAGAAATAAATCGTTCTGCTTAATATGGCTATTAAGACAATAAAGACGATAGAATTCAATATTGTTAGTTGAAGCCTTGTTTTTTGGAACATAATGATCCCCTTATGGTTGTTTTAGCATATAACCAATACCCCGAACGGTTTGAATATCTTTATGATAATTGAAAGGTTCCAATTTTTTTCTAAGGTGATGGATGAACACTTCCACAATGGCAATCGTCGTATCTGAATCAAACCCCCAAATGCGGTCGAAAATCTGCTCACGGGTCAATATTTTCCCATTATTTTGAATCAGGTATTCCAGTAATTCAAACTGTTTCAAGGTCATTTTAATGACCTTTCCATCAACCAAAATATCCTTTTCTTTTTCCAACAGTTCAATATTACGGTATTTCACATGCTGTTCTAGCGAAATAATGCCACTCCTTCGAAGCAGGGCACGAATCCTGGCCTTAAGTTCCGGTGCCTGAAACGGCTTGACCAAATAATCATCGCCACCCATTTCCAACCCTTTGACACGATCCTCAAGTGCATCTTTTGCCGTCAAAAACAAGACACTTGTATCTATTTTTGCTTCCCTGATTTTCCGTACGATTTCAAATCCATCGATTCCCGGAAGCATTACATCCAAAATGATGATATCGTAAATACTTTGTTGAGCCATGAATAGCCCATCTTCCCCATTATCCGCTGTATCGACTTCATATTCATCCGTCAAAATCTGTCGGATCGACTCTAATAATGAAACATTATCTTCTACCACCAAAACCTTCATTCAGGGTACCTCCCAACCGCCTCAATTGTGATATATGTTGATTTTATCCTTTTTCATATGCAAAAGAAAGCGGGCTTTTAATGCCTGCTTTCTTTCAAAATGGTATGTTCATTCGTGACGCAGTGCCTGGATTGGATTTAATTTGGATGCCTTATTGGCAGGAAATACACCAAACATTATCCCGATTAAAATGGAGAATAAAAAGGCAAACAATGTCACCGTCCATGAATAACTAATCGTTAAACTTGAAAAAGCTGAAATCAATTTTGCGATTCCCAAGCCAATTCCAACTCCCAACAGTCCCCCAAAGCAGCTCAGGACCATCGCTTCAATTAAAAACTGAAGAAGAATCGATTTCCGATTTGCCCCAATTGCTTTTCTAATCCCGATTTCCTTTGTCCTCTCCGAGACGGAAACCAACATGATATTCATGATCCCGATTCCGCCTACCAGTAACGAAATACTGGCAATACCGCCAAGCATGAGTGTGAACGTGTCCGATACAGAGCTCATTGTATCCATCAGATCTTCTTGATTGGAAACCGAGTAGTTATCACTCTGTTCTGGGAATGATGTGGTCATCGCACCTTGTACCTGGTACATTGCCCTATCCATGATATTCTCGTTCTCCGCTTTTAAATAGACGGTTCCGATTGTCGTGCTGCCTGTAGCCCTTTCGACAGTGGTGATAGGTGCAATGATGACATCATCCCCGCTCGATCCCATTGAGGTGCCTACCGATTTCAGGACACCGATCACGCGATAGGAAACACCGCCGATAAGCACGTTCTGGTCCACGGCTTTTTGATTTTCAAAAAGCGTGGTGGCTGTATCCGACCCCAGGACAACGACCTTGGAGCGTAATTCCGTTTCCATATCCGTCAAAAACCGGCCTTGACTGAGCTCTAGATCCCTAACTGATAAGTAGGATGAAGTTGCACCGGTCATTGAAACCTGCACCGTAGCTTCTCCGTTCTTGGCATAAACGCGTCCAGTGACCACAGGCGCCACTTCCGATATCCCGCTCAGCTCTTTAAACTGTTCAATTGTATCATCCGTCAGCTCCACGGAGTCGGTATCCGTGACACTTACCGTTATCAGGTTCGTTCCCAGGCTATTGATCTCATCCTGAACGGACTGTGAGGAACCCTTCCCAATCGAAACCAGGACGATTACGGAGGCAACTCCAATTATGATCCCAAGCATGGTTAAAAATGCTCTGACTTTATTGGTTTTGATACTGCGTATAGCCATCTTCATTGATTCGCTCAGGTTCAATCCAATCACCTCCGTTTTCAAATAGCTGACCATCCTGTATCCGGACGACACGAGTCGCTTCCTTAGCCACTTCCAAGTCATGGGTTATAAGAATGATTGTTTGTCCCTTTCCGTTCAATTCTTTCAGCATCTGCAGCACTTCTTTACTCGTTTTACTATCAAGCGCCCCCGTCGGCTCATCCGCCAATAAAACGGGAGGATTACCGGCAAGTGCCCTTGCAATCGCAACTCTTTGCTGCTGTCCACCCGACAGTTGGGTAGGCAGATGATTCTTCCGGTCACCAAGGCCCACCATATCAAGGCACGCATTGGCCACTTCTCTTCTTTCCCTCACGCCTGCCCCTCTATAAACCAGGGGAAGTTCGACATTCTCCAATGCTGTCAGTTTTGCCAACAGGTTGAAATTTTGAAAGATGAATCCTATTTTAATATTACGGATGGCAGCTAACTCATTATCCTTCATCTTCTCCACTTCTTTACCATCAAGAAGATATTCACCTATGTCAGGCTTGTCAAGGCAGCCAATCATATTCATGAACGTCGATTTCCCTGACCCAGAAGGACCGATAATCGAAATGAAATCGCCTTTATCGATTGTAAGACAGACATCCTGAAGTGCCTTGACCGTTTCACCGCCTAATTCATAAGACTTGGACATGTTCTTAATTTTTATGATGGGTTTCGCCATTTTACTGACCTCCCTTTCCACTCGGCATTCCGCCACCGTTTGGCATCCCGCCGCTTGGCATTCCGCTGCCGCTCTGCATTCTTACCTCGCCTCCTTGGCCTCCCCTCATTCCTTCGACGCCGCTGCCAGTGGAGCTTTCATTGATGGTGATAGGCAAGGAAACAAACTGTCCCTCTTCAAGTCCTGAAGTTATTTCAATATACCTATCGTTGCTGATTCCAGTCTCAACCACTTTCTTTGTACTGGCAGCTCCTTCAGTTGTATCGGATTGTTGTATATTCACATATTTCTCTTCCCCGTCGATTTGGACTGCTTCAATCGGAACATATAAAGCATCCTTTACACTAGTCGTCAAAATGCTCACCTCAGTCGACATCCCAATTTTTATATCGCCGGGTTTGTCAATTTTGATAGTGACATCGAATGAAGAAACTCCATTCTCATATGTACCTTCCTTTGCTACACTGGTCACTTCCCCCGTAAACGTTTCATCTTCAAAAGCACTGGCTTTAATTTCAACCGTTTGTCCTTTTTTAACACTTGGAACATCCAATTCATCAACACTGATCGTGGTTTTCAATTTTTTATAATCCGTAACATGTGCCAACACTTCACTGCTTGATACACGATCACCTTCTTCAACATCCATTGTTGTAACGGTACCATCGAATGGGGCCGTTATCGGGTCACTTCCATCCGTGAAGGTAATAAGTTCATCACCTTTCTCAACCAATTCATTCTTCTCTACCAGAACTTCGTCCACTTCACCCGTTATGGAAGATGTAATGTCCTCACTATTGATTGCGGCGACCGATCCGGAACCGCTTATTTGAACTTCAAGATCTCCCTTTTCTACTGTAGCCGTCACCGATTTCGCAATGGCAGGCTCAGCATTGTCCTTCATGAAAAACCAAACGCTCCCCCCAATCGCCAGCACTAAAACGGTACCTATCGTTATCAACTTTTTCATCACTTTTCTCCTTTCAGGTTTCCTTCGTTGAAACCAGTATCGTGAAAGAAGCTTAACTTTTCCTTAATGGTTTTGCTTGTGCGTAAAAAGAAAAAACTATGTCGAACGAAAAAAACTTTAATTCCAGCATTTGAATTTACAATATATTCTGAAAAATATATACTGATACTGTTATCGGAAAATGGTAACGAAAACAAAATCAATAATGATGAAGGGGGAACCAACTTGGCATCAAACGATTCAATCGCTAAGGAAACCGAGGTAAGCGCTTCCACGGACTACACCAAGATCGTCCAATCACAATCTTTTCAAGAACTCTTAAGGAAAAAACGCAACTTCATCGTCCCGCTATCTATCTTTTTCATGGTCTTTTATTTCACCCTACCCATACTAACTTCCTATTCTAAAGTTCTTAACTCCTATGCTTTCGGGGCAATCAGCTGGGCCTGGATTTTTGCCTTCGCCCAATTTATCATGACCTGGACATTATGCATCCTCTATTCCAGAAAAGCGGCGACATTTGACAAATTAGTAGAAAAAATCGTTAAAGAAGCGAAAGGATAAAAGGTGAATTCACAATGAATATTCTTGCTTTTATATTATTTCTTATCATTGTCGGACTAACATTGGTCATTACCTATTTTGCTTCACGGCGCACCAAAACGACCGCGGACTTTTATACGGCTGACAGCAGCCTCACTGGCTGGCAGAATGGCTGGGCCATTGCGGGAGATTATATGTCCGCCGCCTCATTTTTGGGAATAGCCGGCATGGTCGCACTCTCTGGATTTGACGGTTTTTTCTATAGCATAGGTTTTCTGGTTGCGTATCTGGTCGTTCTTTATATTGTGGCCGAACCGCTTCGTAACCTTGGCAAGTATACATTGGCGGATATGATCGCTGCCCGTTTCAATGAAAAGAAAGTACGCGGGGTTGCTGCCCTTAACACCATTTCGATTTCAACCTTTTATATGATCGCCCAATTAGTCGGTGCAGGTGCCCTTATAAAGCTCTTACTTGGAATTGATTATCTTTACTCCGTCATCATTGTAGGTGTTTTAATGACCGTATACGTCGTTTTCGGCGGTATGACGGCCACCAGTTGGGTCCAAATCGTTAAAGCCGTTTTATTGATGGCAGGAACATTCATCATCTCCATCATCGTGTTGGCGAAATTTGACTTTAGCGTGATCGAGATGTTCAGGCAGATGAAAACAGCCACTCCTTTGGGCGGGGATTTCCTTAACCCCGGTAACAAATTTAAGGATCCTTTGGATACTTTATCCCTTAATTTAGCGCTTGTACTCGGTACGGCTGGACTACCTCACATTCTTATCCGTTTCTTTACGGTGAAAGACGCCATCACAGCCCGAAAGTCAGTAGTATATGCCACTTGGATCATTGGCATCTTTTATATAATGACCATTTTCCTCGGCTTTGGAGCGGCAGCCTTTGTCGGTTACGACAAAATAATAGCCGCGAATGCGGCCGGAAATATGGCTGCTCCGCTGCTTGCCGAAGCCATTGGGGGCGACTTCCTGTTCGCCTTTGTCTCTGCAGTTGCTTTCGCTACCATTTTAGCGGTTGTCGCAGGTCTCGTTCTATCGGCAGCATCTGCTTTTGCCCATGACTTCTATGGCCACATCATCCGGAAAGGTCAAGCCACCGACAAAGAACAAGTCGTTGCTGCCCGTTGGGCATCCATCGGAGTATCCATCCTTTCCATCATCCTGGCCTTATTTGCCCAAAACATGAATGTCGCCTTCCTTGTTTCACTTGCCTTTGCCGTCGCTGCCAGTGCCAATCTGCCCATCATTGTCTTCACGGTATTCTGGAAGCGTTTTAACACGGCTGGGGCTGTAACGGGCATGTTAGTTGGACTGGTCAGTTCTTTATTGCTTGTATTCCTAAGTCCCAATGTCTGGTCACCAGTGGAGGGAGCGGCAATATTCGTTGGGGAACCATTATTCCCACTTGCCAACCCAGGCATCATCTCCATCCCGATTGGTTTTATCGCAGCCATCGCCGGAACACTTCTGTCAAGCAAAAAAGCTGATGCCAAAAAATTCGACGAAATTTTGGTTACTGCCAACACTGGGATGAAAGATCCTATATAAACTAGATTCATTATTATTTTAAAATATTAAAAAGAGAAAGGAGAGCAGGCTTCGGCCTGCTCTCCTTTCTCTTTTTTCAGAACATATTCATCAGGAAGATTCCCGCTAACTTCTCAATCTTACCTTCCTTCTATTGTACTTAGTTACTAACTGGTTCATGACTTCGGCAAAGATCAGCCCCATCGCAATGGCACCAGCCAGCATGAAAACCTTGGCTGCCAGCTGAACGGCGACATAAAAATCATTTCCGACAAAATGCTTCATCGCATCATACGACAAACCTCCAGGCACGAGGGGGATGATTCCCGATACATTGAAAATCGTGATCGGCCTTTTATACCTTTTAGCAAAATACTGGCTGATGACCGCAACGATAAATGCAGACGCTAATGTTGCAATGATGCTGTTTATCTCATTTTCAACCAGAGCAAAGTATAAGATCCACCCCAACATCCCTACGAAACCACATTGAAACAATGAATTTTTTGGTACATTGAAGATGACTCCAAAGGCGGCTGAGGCAATGAAACTTGTAATAAGCTGTGCAACCATCATTCTTCCTCCCCTAAAATCATAAGAAAACAAACGCGGCCGATATTCCTGCCCCAATGGCTAAAGCAGTCAAACCTGCATCCGCACCCTTGGATAGACCCGAAACCAAATGCCCTGCAATTAAATCCCTGGCTGCATTCGTAATTAACAGCCCTGGCACAAGCGGCATCACCGCTCCAATGATTATCGTATCCAAATGACTTCCAACACCAATCTGGACAAAGAGCAAAGCTACTAATCCTACGACTAAAGAGGCGATGAACTCAGCAAAAAAACGGACTTCCAGTAACCAGTGCAAATAAAGCAGGCATGAGAACCCCATTGCTCCAGCTATACAGGACCAGATGAAATCACTCCACTGTCCTTGGAACATGATTAAAAAGCAGCCGCTCGCTATAAATGCAGCAAAGACCTGCACCCACATTGGATACCCCATCCCGGCCTTTTCGATTTGTTTTAACCGTAAATATGCTTCCTCCGGTGTCATTTCCTTGCTGGAAATGCTTCGGGATATACTATTAACCAGCGTCACCTTATGTAAATCTGTAGATCGTTGGGAAACCCGGATCAATTTTGACGCTGGGTGCATGCCATCCAGCGAAAAAATAATTCCAGTAGGGGTCGAAAAACTGTGTGATTCACCGCACCCAAACGCTGCAGCGATCCTAACCATCGTATCTTCCACCCTTGATGTTTCCGCTCCGTTCTGAAGCATGATTTTTCCCGCAAGTAAACATACATCTATAATTTCATTGTATGGTAAACGATCATCCATTTTATCCTCACCATCACTTCCTGCATGAGTTTCTCTCAATAACAGATAAACGATCACACCAATTTAAATCCACCTCATAATAGCCCAATTCCTGTGAAAAGGATATAAAAATATTACCCATTTAATTTAACAATTCCATTAACCCTGCACCAATGACGTCCTTAGTACCAGTATTCCCCTTATTTCTTGCCGAAACCGTTTAATTAACAGAAAAATTTGATTTATAACCATGAATAAAAGGAATGCGGGCACGAACCCTGCATCCCTTTTCCCTATCCTGTACGACTATACACCCTTTTGAATGAAGCCATTCACGGTTTCATTAAACAACTCGCTTTCTTCCATGAACGGACAATGGCAACTATCTTCAAAGATTACTAGTTTGGAATTCGGAATGTTTTCATGCAAATGTTCCCCAGCTGCTACAGGAATGACTTTTTCATGTCTTCCAAAACAGAGAAGTGTGGGTACATTGATTGCCGGCAAGAAGGAACGATAGTCCACAATCGATTGGTCAAATAGAATGCTGCCAGCAATGGATTCCGGCATTTTGGTCACTTCCCCAAGCATCCAGCCTGCATCCTCTGCAGATAATTCATTGTTGAACATGGAAGTAAGGAATTTTTGCAAAAATGGGGTACGATTCGTTTGAATTTCTGTCATGAAGGCAATCAACGTTTCCATATCAAATGCACCGATATGAAAATCGGGCCACTTAAAATCAGAGGCCAATTCATCCACGATCACAGTTGAATGAATATTTCCCTCACCGAATTGCTTAAGATAATCCCAAACGACAAATGCCCCCATCGACCAGCCTACAAGTATGACATCCTTTAATCCCAGTTCACCTATGAACGCATGAAGATCTTTTGCATAAACGGATACCGTATTTCCATAATGTACATGATTTGACTGGCCATGACTTCTTAAATCAAGCAATATCGTTCTATATTTTTCTGAAAAGTACGGCAGCTGCCTTTTAAAGAACCGGCTGCTCATCCACACACCATGGATAAAGATAATCGGTCTCCCCTGGCCCTTTTCCTCATAAAACAACCGAACGCCTTCTTCCACCTCAACAAATGCCATTCTATCCCTCCTTCTCGATATTTTCACCATCCATTCCCCATTATTATTTATTGCATTTATTCCTTTAACATTCCTTCCTATAAAAAAATATTGTCAAACCCGATTTTAGAGTTGATAATGAAGTATATTTTTATTGATATCTTCATCCTGAAAGGACTGAATTTAAATGAAGAGCTTTATCAAAAACTATCGATCCTCTTTAATACTGCTCACTGCCATCATTATCGGTGGGATAGCGGGCGTGGTTTTCGGGGAGAAAACCTCGATCATACAGCCGCTAGGGGACTTATTCTTAAATCTGATGTTCACGATCATCGTGCCATTGGTATTTTTCAGCATTGCTTCAGCGATTGCCAATATGAGCGGAATGAAGCGTCTCGGAAAAATTATGGGAAGTATCGTTCTCGTTTTCCTGACAACGGCTGCTTTAGCTGCCGTCATTGGATTTATTGGGACAACCATCGTCAATCCGTTGGAGGGTACAGATACGACAGCCATTAAAGAACTGATGGAAAACAGTTCCCCTGAAGAGACCATCGAAGAAGTTTCCTTCTTCAGTCAACTGGTCAGCACTGTAACCGTTTCCGACTTTCCAGAACTGTTTTCCAGAAGCAATATGCTTCAGCTTATCGTTTTCTCCGTATTAATTGGACTTTCCACTGCACTGGTCGGTGAGAAAGCAAGACCGATTACTGAGTTTTTGACAGCAGGTACAGCTGTCATGATGAAGGTCGTCAAAATCGTCATGTACTATGCGCCAATTGGACTTGGTGCTTATTTTGCGGCGATTATCGGGCAGCTTGGGCCGCAGATTTTAGAAGGATATGCTCGCACTTTCATTCTTTATCTAGTCTTGGCCTTGATTTATTATTTCGGCTTCTTCACTTTGTATGCCTTTATCGCCGGCGGGAAAGATGGAGTTAAACTATTTTGGAAAAATGCCCTGACACCATCCATTACAGCCATCGCAACTTGTTCAAGTGCAGCATCCATTCCAGTCAACCTGGAATCAGTCAAGAAAATGGGCGTGCCTAAGGATATAGCGGAGACTGTCATCCCACTCGGAGCCAACACTCATAAAGATGGTTCGGTATTCGGCGGTGTATTGAAAATCGTTTTCCTATTCAGCTTATTTGGAAAGGATATGACAAGCATTTCAAGCATTTTAAGTATACTAGCTGTTGCCTTTTTGGTAGGAGCTGTTATGGGTGCCATTCCTGGGGGCGGCATGATTGGGGAAATGTTGATTCTTAGCGTATTCGGCTTCCCTGTGGAAGTCCTGCCTATCATTGCCGTTATCTCCACGATCATCGATGCTCCCGCTACATTGCTTAACTCAACAGGAAACACGGTTTGTGCCATGCTTGTCACAAGGCTTGTTGAGGGAAAAAACTGGTTAAAACAAGCTTTCGTTAAAGAAAAATCAGCCGTATGATTCTTATGACTGACTGGCTCCTGGTTAAAACAGGGGTCAGTTTTTTCATTTTCACGACTTTCTTTCAAACAGTTCTTTCATTGACAAGGGGTCCCATCCCCTTGCATAGAATTAAAGATTGAAGGAGGGAATGGAATGTTAATGAAATGCTTACCTGGGGCAATCCTTATCACGGGACTATCCTATATTTTTCTTATACCGGAGGAGCCTTTGATCATCAAAATACTGTTCAAGGTACTCCCCATGTTATTGATTTTGCTCTACGCCCGCACTAATGTGGGAAGACGGGGTCGTTACCAATCCTTAATCCTTCTTGGTTTATTCTTTTGCATGCTTGGAGATGGTTTGTTGATTTGGTTCGTCATCGGGCTTTCCGCCTTCTTGATCGGCCACCTTTTCTATATTTCGGCATTCTTTGGACAATGGAACTTTTCATGGCTCCGATTTGCGACGATTGTTCCGATTAGCATTTACTCCACTTGGATTAGCCGTGAAATTGTACATTCATTAATCGAAAAAGGTGAACATAACCTAATCATCCCTGTGATCTGCTATGTAACGGTCATCTCCCTTATGGGCTGGGCAGCATTTATGACCGGAAATGCCGCCGCAATCATCGGCGGGGTCCTCTTCATGATTTCAGACTCCATTTTATCTTGGAACAAATTTATCGATGATGTTGCCTTTTCAGGTCCACTGATCATGCTTACCTACTATACAGCCCAGTTTTGCATCGCTAACAGCATTCTCAGGAAACCTACCTTTCATGTATCGAAAGGTTTGAAAAGTGAACGGCCTATCCAGTGAATCTAATGTCCAATCGTTCCACATGAAACTTTTTCATTATAAAAAAGGCATTCACAGTTCTGCTTGAACTGTGGACGCCTTTTCTTATCCTTTAATTTTCTTAATGAAGACTACTTTTAAATAATTCCCTTCCTTATACTCAGGAATTGTTTTAAAATCAGCCGGCAATGAGAATTGTTCCATGATCTCGTACTTTCCATTCATTTCCTTGAAAGCAACATCAATGAAGTTCTTGAATTTTTTCATGTCGAACGTACTGCAATTAGTTGAGGCGATAATGACCCCATTGTCTTCCGTAATGGAAATGGTATCCTTCAGTAGATTCGTATAGTCTTTTCCGGCACTGAAAGTAAACTTCTTCGATTTGGCAAAGCTAGGCGGATCAAGGATGACCATTTCAAATTTCAAGGCTTTCTTCACCGCATATTTAAAATACTTGAAAACATCCATCACCACGATATTGTGAGCTTCAGGATCTATGCCATTCACACTGAACTGCTCGATCGTCTTTGGTAAACTTCTATTCGCCAGGTCGACACTCGTTGTTTTAACAGCACCGCCTAAAGCGGCAAACACGGAGAATGCCCCCGTATAGGAGAACATATTCAACACCGTTTTCCCTTTTGCGTATTCATCGCGGATTTTCCTTCTGACATCGCGTTGATCAAGGAAGACACCGACCATTGCCCCATCATTCAGATAAACAGCAAAATGGACTCCATTTTCCTTTACAAGAAGCGGAAATTCCGGCTGTTCGCCCATGACAAAATCGTCTTCTTCCACGTACTGCCCCTTTGTATCAAAGCGTTTCTTCTGATAAATCGATTTGACCTCGACCGTTTCCTGCAATGCCTTAAGGATGTAGTCCTTAAAGAAATATATTCCTTTGCTATACCAGCTAATGACATAGTGACCATCATAATGATCAATGATTAAACCGCCAATTCCATCACCTTCCCCATTAAACAAGCGGAAAGCTGTAGTCTCCCCATCTTCAAAAAAAGACTTTCGGAATTCATATGCAGCCTGGATTTTTCCGTTAAAGAAGGATTGATCGATCTTTTCATTCTCTCTCCGGGTCAATATCCAGCCATAGCCCTTATTCTGTATGCCATAATATCCTTTTGCCAGAAAGCGGTTGTTCTCATCCACCAAGCGCACCAAGGATCCCTCTTCCTGAAGGTCATTAAGATTGGCTATCGACTCTTTAACAATCAAGGGAAAACCCTTGCTGATTTTACTCACGAACTTAGCTTTCACTTTTATATCGATTTCTTTTCCCATCTATATCATCCTATCTTTGCAAATGCTTTCCTCCCCATTTTACCCTAATCCCCTTATAAATAAAAACCAGCCCGGTTCCTTAACCTGGCTGGTTTCCAAGAAAACTTTGATTATGAAACTTCTAAATGAAGATCGCCTGGCTTAACTTTACCCATCATCTTCAATACGCGATGTAAGGCAAGCGTGATCACAGCTGGCAATACCATCCCCACTGCCACATAAACCAAGAACGTGTATAGCCCCTGACCGGTTATGATCGCAATCGGGGCAATCATTGAACTTAACCCCATGCCTCCAAGCTCATACGGCACTTGAAAATCGAATGCCAAGGTAGCGATAGGCGCACAGATGATTGCCGCCACAAAAGGCGGAACTACATATAATGGTTTTTTGATCAGGTTAGGAAATTGAACTTTTGGCGTAACGACCATCTGTGCCAGAAACCCGCCCATATCATTATCTTTATAAGACATGACAGTGAACCCGACAAACTGAACCGTACATCCGATTAGGGCCGCAGCACTGGAAACGGGATCTAATTGCAGGGCGATCGCCAATGCGGCGGAAGACGCCGGTGTCATCAATAAAATGCTCCATACCAAGGCTATGACCATGGAACCGATTAATGGGGAACCCTCGACCGCAGCGGTAGTTTGACTGCTTATCCATGTTAGGAGCGGAGTGGTGACAAGAGCTAGGCCATATCCCGAAACTCCACCGACAAGAACGGCACCCATTGGGATGGCCATGATGTCCAACTTCGTTTTGCCGATTATGCGCTTACCTATATATGTTGCAATCACCGCTGCCAAGACAGCACTTAGCGGCTGGCCCGTAACAATCGTGAAGGCACCCTCAGCCGTTTTGTGAATGGCAGCACCTCCAACAGCACTTGAAGCCATGGCGCTAAAGATAATTAATGAATTTCCTCCTAGCTGATAGGCGATTCCTGCTCCTAAAGCTGGTGCCAGCAAGACCTTCGCGGCCCCGCCTATTGCCAGAAAGACCTCCCAACCTAAATATCCCCCTATGGATTCAAACAATAACCCGATCCCTAATGTAACCAAAACAGCGTTGGCTATCCCTGTTGATGCCTTGTACATTCGATCGCTGATGTATTCTTTCCTGCTCACTTTATCTCCACTCCTCGTTAATTATCTGAATATTCAATTTAGGAAAATCAAAAAAAAAATAAAGGTCTTCATTTAAAAAGCCTATTAAGTATATCGTACCACTACCTGAATGTCTGTTAATGTCTGTTCGTATAATAACATGAATTTTCTGATAATGTAAGTGATATTTTTATTCTAAAAAAATAAAAGCGCTTTCAAAAATAAAGGTTTAACACATTACTGTTCAATAAAAATCAATAACTCATTATCTCAAAATAAGTTATCCCCTTTTAAGGATGCCTACATGGAATACTTAGGTACATTTGCGACAAAAAAAAGAACCCGATTAAGGATTCTCTCATTGTATTTATGCCTTTTCTAATAGATATCATCCTATTTTTGAAATCCTTCCAATTTGGCAAAAGTGTCCTTCAAGTATTGGTAAAACAATTTCTCCGTTGGCATCAGTTCCCTATCAGTCGGAACGATGACCCCTACAGCCCTGGTTACAGATGGATTCTCCAGCGGCAGTTTAACCGTAAAACGCGGCAAGCTATCAATCAAGGAAATCTCAGGTATCAAAGTTATACCCAGACCTGCCGCCACCAGGCCTTTTATGGCATCAGTATCTTTCCCTTCAAATGCCACCTCCGGTTCAAAACCATGCAATTTGCAAGCTTTCATAACGAGATCCCTTAAAACATAACCCTTTGGAGATAAGATGAACGGATTTCCTTGAAGCTCATTCAAGGATAGTGATTTCTTCAGGGCCAAAGGATGGCTTTCTGGCAGAAGGGCAACTAAGTTCTCAATAAACAGCGTTTCCCCTTTGATTTTCTTTTCATTCACCGGCAGGGGGCCAATCAAGGCCATGTTAATGTTTCCTTTAATCACAGAATCTATCAGGTAGCGATAGGAACCTTGTTTCAATGTAAATTTCGCCTGGGGGTAACTTTCCCTGAAGTCGGAAATGACCCTTGGCAATACATAAGAAGCCAAACTGCTGGGAAAGCCAATGCGGATTGTCCCTTTTTCCGGATCCAGACTTTCGGCCATCTCACGCTTGGCACGATTGATTATATCCATAGCTTGTTCCATATGAGATAAAAATGTATGGCCTATAGGCGTCAATCTAATCTTTCGGCCTTCCCTGATAAATAAGGGCACACCCAGCTCTTCTTCTAAATTGTATATTTGGCGACTGACAGCAGACTGGGCAACATGCAAATCCACTGCTGCTTCCGTCATATGTTCACGCTTTGCCACTTCAATGAAATATTCAATTTGCCTTAATTCCAATCTAAGCTCCCTCTTTCATATCAAAACAGCATGTTATTTATCTAATATTCAGATTGTTCGTTTCATTTTTAAATTATATCATGAAAGTATCATATAAAAACCGATAGACTTACCCTATTTAATATTTTATGACTTTAACTAAAGGAGAGAAAACAATGACCACTTCACAGGAAGTCGAACATGAGGAATTGCAGGTTGCCAGAGAGTTCGTAAGTCAAGTATACGCACAGGTAAAGGAACGTAATCCTCACGAAAGTGAATTCCATCAAGCCGTAAAGGAGATATTCCTTTCGTTGGTCCCGGTTTTTGCAAAACATCCAGAATATATGAAAAGCGGGATATTGGAGAGGCTGGTAGAACCCGAAAGAATGATCACCTTCCGTGTCTCTTGGGTTGATGACCTGGGAAATGTTCAAGTCAACCGTGGTTTTCGTGTGCAATTCAACAGTGCAATCGGACCATTCAAAGGCGGTCTCCGTTTCCACCCCACTGTCAATTCCAGCATCATAAAGTTTCTTGGTTTCGAGCAAATCTTTAAAAACTCGCTTACTGGCCAGCCGATCGGTGGGGGTAAAGGCGGGTCGGACTTCGATCCAAAAGGAAAATCGGATGCGGAAATCATGCGTTTTTGCCAAAGCTTCATGTCGGAACTATCTCGTTATATCGGCCCTGATACAGACGTACCGGCTGGTGATATCGGAGTCGGTGCAAGGGAGATCGGTTACTTGTTCGGTCAGTATAAAAAGATGCAAGGCAGCTACCATGCCGGTGTTTTAACCGGTAAAGGCATAAGTTACGGCGGAAGTTTGGCCCGTACAGAGGCGACTGGATATGGAACGGTTTACTTTGTCGAAGAAATGCTAAAAGACAAAGGGTTACAATTCCATGGCAGCACTGTCGTTATCTCAGGGTCTGGCAATGTATCCATTTATGCCATTGAAAAAGCTACACAGCTAGGCGCTAAAGTTGTTGCATGCAGCGACTCCAATGGCTACATATATGATGAAAATGGCCTGAATCTTAATACAGTTAGACGTCTAAAAGAAGTGGAACGAAAACGTTTAAGCGAGTATGTCGATGCGCACCCGGAGGCTATATACCATGAAGGAAGCTACGGCATCTGGTCTGTACCATGCGACATCGCCCTGCCTTGTGCCACACAAAATGAAATCGATGAAGAAGCAGCAAAATTACTGGTCAAAAATAATGTGAAGGCAGTCGGTGAGGGCGCTAATATGCCTTCAACCCTTGAGGCCATTGATGTATTCCTTAATAACGGCATCCTTTTTGGACCAGCAAAAGCAGTCAATGCAGGCGGCGTAGCCGTGTCTGCACTCGAAATGGCCCAAAACAGTGCCAGGATGCCTTGGACTTTCGAAGAAGTCGATGCCAAGCTGCATGAGATCATGAAAAATATCTATAAAAACAGCATAGAGGCCGCCGAAGCATATGGTGCGCCTGGCAATTTAGTTGTCGGGGCCAATATTGCCGGATTCCTTAAAGTGGCGGATGCGATGCTGACTCAAGGTGTACTCTAGCAATCAATAGATGTAATGGGCGGTTCCGACACGGGGCCGCCTAAAAAAATGAACTCACTTTTCTATCTCCCTCTTATTGATATCATTTCAAGCTGAATATCCACACTAAAATCACATCAATGAGATCAAAACACTACAAAAAGAGTGCCGGAAGATTTCCGGCACTCTTTTTGTTTGGGAGACAATCACTCTTTGGTGACCAATTTCAATGGAACGGATATTGTGTCATCCACTTTGTCGCCTTTTAAGATCTTTTCAGCCGCATTAACCGCTTCTTCACCGATAAGTGCCGGTTGTTGGGCGATTGTTGCTTTTAGTTCACCGTTTTCAACTGCTTTCAAAGCATCATCATTTCCGTCAAAGCCAACGACGATGATGTCTTTGCCTGCCGCCTTGATTGCTTCAATGGCTCCTAGTGCCATTTCATCATTATGGGCGAATACCGCTTGGATGTCTTTATTGCCTTGCAGGATATTTTCCATTACGTTAAGCCCTTTTGTCCGGTCGAATTCCGCCGTTTGACTTGTCAGGACCTCTAACTGCTTGTCCGCAATATTATGGAAACCTTTCCCGCGTTCACGAGTTGCTGATGCTCCGGATACCCCTTCAAGTTCCACTACTTTCGCTTTTTCGCCAAGCTCTTTAACTAGATATTCTGCAGCCATTTCCCCGCCAGCCACATTATCGGAAGCGATGAACGTTTCAATGTCGCCTTCGTCTGAAGAGCGGTCAATCGTGATAACGGGAATGCCCGCATCATTTGCATCTTTAACGGCTGAAGATATTGCCGCAGAGTCAGTTGGATTCACAAGAAGGACATCAACCTTTTGAAGGATTAAATCTTCAATTCCGCTGATTTGCTTTGCCGTATCATCCTGGGCGTCAACAACTGTGACTTTCATGCCCTTTTCTTTTGCTTCTTTTTCAATACCATCTTTTAAGGAAACGAAGAATGGGTTGTTTAAAGTAGAGATGCTGACCCCGACTTTCACGTCTTTCATCGAGTCTTTCTTTTCCTTTTTATCATCTGTTAGACCAGAATCCATTGAACAGGCAGCCAAGACCATTAAAGAAAGAACCATGATGATCGTTACTATTTTTTTCATTGATTACACCTCTTCTTATGATTTTTTACGGTCAAGTAAGACCGCGATTAATATAACTGCACCTTTTACCACTTGCTGGTAGAAGGAGGATACACCAAGTAAGTTCATGCCGTTATTCAAGGTACCGATGATCAGGACACCCACCAGCGTACCGAACAACCGCCCTTTACCGCCTGAAAGGCTCGTTCCGCCCAGCACCACGGCTGCGATGGCATCCATTTCATAGGATTGTCCTGCCGTCGGCTGTGCCGAATTCAGACGCGATGTTAAAATGGCACCGGCGATTGCCGCCATCGTACCAGCCAGACCATATATGGCCACCTTGACCCGGTCAACTTTAATCCCCGAAATCCGGGAAGCCCTTTCATTTCCGCCGATGGCATATGTTTTACGGCCAAAGGATGTTTTATGAAGCAGGAACCATAGGATCATGAAAGCGATGATCATCACAACGGCCGGTACCGGCACGCCCAGGAAGTAACCTCTCCCAAGCATCTGAAACATAACGGAATCGCCAATTCCAGTAATCGGCTTTCCATCCGTGTACACAAGCGTTAATCCCCGGAAAATCGTCATGGTGGCCAGTGTCACGATGAAAGGGGCCATCTTACCCTTTGAAACGAGAATCCCATTGATTACACCCATTATTGCACCTAGTAGAATGCCCACCAATATGGCCAAGATCGGATCTAATCCCGAGACCATCATACCAGCCATGAGTGCGCTGGATAGAGCTAAAATGGAACCGACGGACAAGTCGATGCCGCCTGTCAATATGATAAAGGTCATTCCAAATGCAATAAGTGCATTGATGGAGGTTTGACGCAATAAATTCAAAATATTATTCGGTTCCATGAATGATGGATTTAAAACGGTTATTACGATAAATAAAAGTACCAGGGCGAGTAACGGACCAAATTTTTGCCAAATCCCGCTTTTCCCTGTAGCCTCAAGTTTCATCCTAGTTCCCTCCTGTCGCCAATGCCATTATTTTTTCTTGCGTCGCTTCCTGCTTTAACAATTCCCCAGCAATCCCACCTTCGTGAACCACAAGGATTCTATCGCTCATTCCAATGATTTCCGGAAGTTCCGAGGAAACCATGATGATGGCGATGCCTCGTTCCGTCAATTCATTCATCAATTCGTAAATTTCACGTTTTGCACCAACATCTATGCCCCGGGTCGGTTCATCCATAATTAAAACTTTAGGGGAAGTGCCGATCCATTTGGCGATTACCACCTTCTGTTGATTTCCTCCGGATAGGTTGCCGATGATCGTTTCAGTAGAAGATGTCTTCACGTGAAGGCGCTTAATCATCATTTCGGCAAAGTTCATCTCATCTTCCGTTTTCACGATACCGCTAGGAGCAAAACTCTTGAGATTCGGCAAGCCGATATTTTCCCTTACAGAAAAGTCGAGGATCAATCCCTCTTCTTTACGATTTTCCGTAATGAAAGCCAGGCCGTGTCGAACTGCATCCGTTGGTTTTCGTATGGAAACTTTCTTGCCTTCAATGGTGATTTCACCGCTGTCTATTTGGTCGACACCAAAAAGGGCGCGCATTATTTCCGTTCTGCCTGCTCCCATTAATCCGGCTACACCGACAATCTCACCTTGCCGAACCGCGAAATGGATATCTTCAAAAAGCCCCTTTCTGGTTAAACCTTTCACATCAAGGACTATGTCGCCAGGATTCGCTTCACGATGAGGAAAACGGTCCTCCAGCTCCCGCCCGACCATTTTCTGAACGACTTCATCGAAATTTGTATCTGCAATTCTTTTCGTATCGACTGTCTTTCCGTCACGCATTACGGTGATCCTGTCACAAATGGCGAATATTTCTTCCATTCGGTGAGAAATATAAACAAGCGATACACCCTTTTTGGTAAGCCCCCTCATCACTTCAAAGAGCTTCTCTATTTCCCTATCAGTCAAAGCGGCCGTTGGCTCGTCCATGATGATGACTTCGGCATCCGTCATGAGCGCCTTGGCAATTTCAATCATTTGCTGTTCACCGACAGAACAGAATCCGGCTTCCTTATCAAAAGGAAGGGAAATATTAAGTGTTTTAAAAATCTCTTTTGCACGCGCTTTCATTTGTTTCGTCTTCAGGACACCGAAGGCATTCACCATTTCCCTGCCGATAAATAGATTCTCCAGCACGGTCATTTCGGGCCAAATATTCAATTCCTGACGGATAAAGGCCATTCCCGCCTCTTCGGCTTCCTTTGAATCCTTGAAGGAGGTTTCTTTACCGTTAATCTCGATCGTTCCTTGATCTTGTTTATGCAGCCCGGTCAAAATGTTCATCAAGGTTGATTTCCCCGCTCCATTTTCCCCCATTAGTGCATGCACTTCCCCAGCCTCTAAAGAAAAATGAACACCTTCCAATACCTTGTTTTGACCAAATGCTTTATAAATATTGTGCATTTCGATTTGCATGCTCATCATCTCATTTCTTTAAAAGAATACTCCAGACTGCAATATGCAATTTGAATATGGCGTCGTCTCCCCGGTCCGGATAATGGCTTTCGCGTTACTTGTCAGCCTTTTAAAATCCTCATGGGAAACATATTCAATCGCTGCTCCGAATTGCTGCTCCATGTATTGATGTTGTTCCGGGTTTTTAACCTTCACTTCTGTGGCAGCGATAACTTTTTCAACAACCATATCTTCGTGAACCGCCCGGACGACATCTTGAAATGATGGCGTCCCAGGGGTCAATGCCAAATCTATCTTGCAAACTCCGGGCGGCACCGGCAGCCCGGCATCACCTACGACAATATAATCGGTATGACCAAGGTCAACCAGGACCTTGGCTATTGAACTATTGATGATTCCTTGACGTTTCATGCTTCAAAGCCCCTCTCGACCTCTACCCTTTGCGGCATGCCGCCTTGAGCGCCTAATTTCGTCACGGAAATGGAAGCTGCCCGGTTCGCGAACAACAAACTTTCGCCAAAACTTTTTCCTTCTGCAACAGCCACCGCAAAGGCAGCATTGAATGTATCCCCTGCACCTGTTGTATCCACCGCTTCCACTTCAAAGCTTGGAACAATCTTTTCTTCATGTCCATCAAAGTAACGGACGCCATTTTTTCCTTCGGTAATGAATAATTTATTTGGATACTCAGTCAAGACTTCCGTTCTTTCTCTCCCATCGAATAGTATCTCAAATTCATGTTCATTCGGAGTAAGGAAGGATGCCTGTTGAATGACAGCCTCGCTTAGCTTGCGGGCGGGAGCTGGATTCAATAGTAATCTCTTTTGAAGCATGTTGCACAAGTCAGCCAGATACTCCACAGTTTCCTCAGGTATTTCCTGCTGAACCATCACGATATCCGATTCCTCTATCACCTTTTTCGCCTTTTCTACATATTCAGGAGTAATGAAATCATTTGCACCTTTTACGACTATAATGCTGTTATCACCTTCCGAAAGGGTAATGTGTGCTGTCCCGGAAGCAGAACCTGTAACCGGTTCCACATACTGCGTGTTTACATGATTCTTTTTCAGATTTTCTAAGATGATCTCTCCATAGACATCATCTCCCACACATCCAACCATTGACACTTCTGCACCAAGACGTGCCGCTGCAACAGCCTGATTGGCTCCCTTTCCTCCAGGAACCGTGATAAAGGACTCTCCTAAAACCGTTTCCCCCGCCATTGGCCGTTTAGCTGATGTCACCACTAAGTCCATTGACGAGCTTCCCACTACTGCAATTCTAATCATGTCTTCTCCGCCTTCCTTCTCGTTGTTTGTCTCTCCACAAAAGAAACAGGGAGCTTTTTATGTGTTACTTCCATTTTTTCTTGATTGATCCTTTTAATTAGCATTTCCGCCGCATGTGCCCCCATCTCATAGGCTGGCTGCCGAATGGTCGATAACGGTGGGTGCAATAACGCTGTGAAGGAGATATCATCATAGCCGATCAATTGTATGTCTTCCGGTATCCGTATTCCCCGTTTTAAAATCTCTTGAAGTGCGGCGGCTGCAACAATATCATTACAAGCAATGATTCCATCCGTTTCCGGATATTGCTCGAAAAGCTGCTTGACGCATGTTTGGCCGCCCTGAAGAGTCAGGGATGAATCCATGACTTGCACGTTCACTTTTGCTTGTTTCAATTCTTCCAATGCTGCCATATACCGTTCATATACAGGCTTTATTTCCACTGGCCCCCT
Organism: Bacillus sp. 220_BSPC; assembly: GCF_001054655.1. Taxonomy (NCBI): domain Bacteria; kingdom Bacillati; phylum Bacillota; class Bacilli; order Caryophanales; family Bacillaceae; genus Bacillus; species Bacillus sp. 220_BSPC. Next base: position 32,180 of record NZ_JVPL01000201.1, on the reverse strand, counting down.
AATGAGGACGATATTCGTACTGCCTCTATCCAGCAATACGCGTGCTGCCAGCTTACCGCCTGTCCTTTGATCGGAATAAACAGCTGGTAATTTCTCTGCTGTACGGTCGAGAAGGACAACTGGAATATCCAGATTATCGAAATTCTCATTGGCTTCTTCACTAGTTGAAGCAATCATGCCCACTACATTGTTTTGCAGGAAAGTGTCAATATATTCTATTTCTTTATCTCGCTTTTCATCACTATTTCCAAAAATCAACCGATAACCAAACTGCTGCAGATAATCCTCGACACCTCTTGCCATTTCTGGGAAGAAGGGATTCGTAATGTCCGGCAAAATCAAACCAACCAATTTGGATTTACGATTGTAGAGGGATCTTGCCACTTCATTCGGTTTATAATTCAATTTTTCAACAGCTGCCATGACCACCTTTTTTGTGTCCTCATGTGCATAACCACTGCCATTCATAACTCTGGAAACCGTTGCCACAGAAACTCCAGCTTCCTTTGCCACATCCCGAATAGTTGCCAAAATATCACCCTCTACGCTTTTGTGTAACCGTTTACACATAGCTTATCACCAATTTAAATGAACGGCAAGCCCTATCTCAAAGATAATTTTTAGTGAATTTGACCCAAAGAGGATAACACAATCCGTCTTTTATGCGTACATTTCGTCTCTTTGATTTTCCCTTTTATAGGTTTAACACCCACATTACCTCAAGATTTAATCTATTTAAATCATAAAAGACTGTAGACAACATCAGTTCTACCTTACCGTTAAAACTAAGTTGATTGGAGCGGAAATCAACGGTCAAATTGTAAAACCATAAGAAAACTGGCTCAAAAGTCTGAGCCAGTTTAACTTTATAGCGTTTTTGCAGATAACTTTTCATAAAGGTCATTATTCACATGCCCAAACTCAGATGCATGCGGACGGTCTTCACCATCGCTATACCCATATTGAAGCATCCGATTTCTATTCAGGCAGAGCTTTGTTAATTTTGGCGCAAAGAAATTGAACGTATCGAAACGATCCTGTAACATAGGGAATTTTTTCTGATGTGTAAGGATTGTTCGAGCGACGCCTTCCCAAAAAGCATTCTCATCCAAAAGGGACCTCTTCATCAGAAGTGTTGACAAGTATCGGAAATGACAGATGAATAGTCCCGTGAAAATGAATTGAACCAGCCCCTCCGGAGTCTCACTTCTTAGTACTTTCCTTAAATCATCAGGCAGGCTGCTTAATTCAGGAAGCGGCTGATCACTTACGTTTACATCATCTACAAAATCCTTGATGGCCAAACGGTGAGGTTTGTAATCTTTCAAAACTAAAATGGTATTTTGACCATGCGGCGAGAAGACCAATCCATATTGATAGATGAAATGCAGTAATGGTGATAGGATGACGTCAAATAATTGAGCTGTCCAGGCTTCTGCAGTCAATCCCGATTTTTCAATAAGACTTTCCACATATGGTTTACCTTTGCTGTCGGCATGTAAAAGGGACGCAAGCGTAATGGGCTTTTCTCCTTCTTCCATATAACTGTAAATGCTTTCTCTCCAAATCCCCCCCAGCATCTCCAAATATTGATACGGTACATTCTCTAGCTTGGAATAATACGGGTGATCAACATTTAAACTGGCCACTTCACCAGGAAGCACTACTTTGCATTGTTCTTTCAAGAATGAATCATTTTCATAAATATTCTTTATATACGTTGTGATTTTTGGGGCAATGACCGTGCGTTCAGCTGGCAATCCACGGTATACTAGCGTATTTAAAATGCTCATCGGCAGCTTGACGTGGTGTTTATCCTTATTCGATACATTAACAAATGTCCGGATGGATTGTTGCGGCAAATATTTATCAGGACCATTTCCCAAAGCTACGATCAGCCCTTTAGCCAAGTCATCGGTAAAGTTCTGGATGATTACATTCTTCCACTGCCATTCATGAACTGGGAGGTAGTAATAGTTTTCTGCGTTCAGCCCTTTTTCTGTCAATGTCTTTGCAAATGATTTTTGGGTTTCCCCATCCAGTTCATTCTCCATCAATTGCTTATAGGATAACGTTTCGACTGAATTGAACTCACCCCTGGTTTTATGGACGGCAATCCAGGATAACTGAACTTCCTTCTGGTTTTCTGGGGCGAACTTCAAATAATCATCATAACCGAAACCGATTCTTCCCTTGTTATAAGCAATCCAAGGGTGACCGCTCATTTCGCCTTCAAGTAATGCATAATCCAGTTCGACTAAATCATCCGCATCTTGTTCAGGTTTTGATAGCAGTTGGAGATCCGCAAGCAGCGTATGATGGAATTCTTTGATTAAATGTCCTGTTGTTTCTGCAGTCATCCCAATTAATGGCTGGATGTCCAAAATGAATTGAATAGCATCTTTAGCCTGTGTAAAACCTTCCGTTTCACATACCTGGATCGACTCGGCCTGTACTTCATAGCTGTCAAAAAGACGGGGCGACGCTAAAAATCGATAAGATTTCCCCTCATTTATCTTTAACTCATATAGATTTCCTGCTGCGTTTTCGTTCAGGACAGCTGGATGGATCATATCTTCATACATATACTCAGAAATCATCTTGGCCAGCAGGTTTTGGTTTACTATCGACCAATTTTTTTCTGAAACTGCCTGTTCCACTTCATTTATGAACTGCATATAATTCTCCCTTCCCTTTTCTTAGTAAGCCATGACGGGTGTTTTTACACGGAATGACTGAAATGCACCCTTTGGCTTCGATGGATAAACTTCTTTACCTGCCAATTGATTGATGATAATCGAGTTTCGGAATGCCCCCAGGCCTAGATCCGGAGCACCCACACCATGTGTATGTATCTCGCCATTTTGAATAAATAGGTGATTCGGTGTAGAGATGGCCGTCCCTACCTTATAGTCTTTCGTTATTGCAAGACGCCCCAAGTCATCGCGGACTAAATGGTCTTCCATCGTTTCAAGGAATGCCGGAAGGGTTGATTTATATCCCGTCCCAAACACAATCGCCTCTGTGTCCACATCAAATTCGCTATCTTCAACCCACTGTCGGCATTTCAATTGCCAGCCATTTTCGGCGGGTGTAACTGCCGCAACTTCCGTCATGGCCCGAAGTTCAATGGCAAGTTCGGCATTTCCAATCGATTTCTCATACATCTTGTCAAAAATTGCTGCAATGGTGGTAGCGCTAATCCCTTTATACAATAAATCCTGTTTCGGCAGGATTTCATCCTTCTTTTCCTGCGGCAGCCGATAAAAGAAATCAAGGTAATCTGGAGTGAAGTATTCCAACCCGAGTTTTGAATATTCCATAGGGAAAAATCCCTTGGATCTTGTATACCAGTTTAGCTGGTAGCCATATTCCTCCTGCTCATTAAGCAAATCCAGAAAGACCTCGGCTGCACTCTGTCCAGATCCGACTACCGTTACGGATTTTTTCTTTAAGACGTTTTCTTTATTCCGTAAATAATCGGCCGAATGCAGGATGCTCTCTCCCATATAGGGCTGAAAGGCCGATGGAACAGTCGGGGAACTGCCAATTCCCATGACTACATGGCGGCTATAATAGACTTCGATCTTTTGTGTTTGTACATCCCTTACACTGATTTGATAGCAGGGTTCACCTTGATCTCCTATATATTCAACCGCCTCCACCGCTTTGCCGAAACGGCAGCTATCAAGTTGATGGGCAGCCCAGCGGCAATAGTCGTTATATTCTTTTCGTGGAATCAGGAATTTTTCCAGGAAGTAGAAATGATAAAGCCGATCATGCTGCTGTAAATAATTCAGGTAGCTATATGGGCTTGTCACATCTGCCATGCTAACCAGATCGGCAAAGAACGGCACTTGCAGCGTTGTCCCTTCCAGCAGCATCCCTTCATGCCAATTAAATTCCCCCTTTTTCTCAAAAAAGACGGCATTCAACTCCGGGGTTTTCTCCAAAAGGGCCGCAAGTCCAAGGTTAAATGGACCAATCCCTATCCCTACCAGGTCATAGATAGATTGTTGCTTCTCCATAGTTCCACTTCCTCTCGAAATTCCCCCGTGTGCATGACATAAGCAATGCTGTTTTGTCAGGGAGTTCTATCTCTTTAATTGGGGTAAACCCGCATTTTTCGAATAAATGAATCATCTTTGCATTCCTGATATCCGGTTCAGCCATCACTTTGTTTGTGGTTGAAGTCAGTAGTTGGAATTTCACCATTGCCCGTAAAAACGGCAAAGCCAGTCCTTTTCCCAGGTAATCCGGATCACCAATGAGTAAGTGAATGCCTTGATCTCCCTCTTCGGATTCATAATAATCTTCGATGATATCGCCTTTTACCCAATACGATTCCCAATAGCTCATGGGAATGGAGTCCAGACAGCCTAAATAGAGTGTTTGGTGTGTATCAGCCAATGCCTTTTTTAAATGAACAGCGAATTTTTCTTTTGTGAAATTCAAATTCCAGTAGGGTATCACATGATCTTCATGCATCCATTCATGCAGTGTATCCAAATCCCTCTCAAATTCAACTTTGACAAATGAAAGCTGTTTATTGCAGTCCTTGAGCATTTCTTCATAACTATTTTTCATGGACGGCCATAACCCCCTGCGCGAACGGATTATCAATCGTTGTATAAACGGATTGTGTCTCAAGTGAACCGACAAGCTCATCCATATCATGGAATCGTGTCAGTAAATTAGCCTTACAAGATAATTCCCCGGCATGAAGCAACTTTGAGACAACTCGATTCACCCCTTCATCTTCGCTATCCCTGCTGCATGTTTCCAGTTGTTCCTGAACGAGCTGTAAAAGTTTGTTCTCTGATACTAATCCTTCTGTTCCAAAATTATTGATTAAGCCTAATAAGTGATTAAAAAAGAAATAGTATTGCAGTCTTTCTTCAGCGACTTCATCAGAACAAATCGTGAAGCTTTTTTCACTTAGTTCCGGCATGATTTTCTGCAGCCTGTCCACTTTGGACTCACAATAGTAATACCCTTGATTATCACGATAATAAAAAGCGGCTGGATACCCATCTTGAAGTTGAATGATGGAATTTTGTTGATGGGCTTCCAAAACGATTCCATACTCTTCAAATAGCCAAAGCATCGGTTTCAATGTCATGGACAGATAGGTTTTGAACCAATCCTTACTTACTTCTTCGGTACTGCGTTCTTCTTCAGCTGATAATTTGCGGATGATCGCTCCAAGCCTTGATGGTGCACCATAAGCATTATCCTGACATAAGCCGGCAATCAGGCTTGCTTGTTTATCTTTTTCATAAAAAGGATTTTCCCGGATATCAACATCGAATCCCGATTCTTGCTCGGTCGTTTTGATCGTTAAGTAAGCAGGATCCTTGATGATACGGAAGGAGGGGTGCCGTTCTTTTAGATCGTCTCCCACTTTAGAATCCATTAATTTTGCAATTTCGACACCGCGATCTAATTCTTTTTGCAGATTAGCACGTAAGGAATTCGTGATTTTAACCGGAACGGAAAATTTGTACATATATCTTGATGTGGGACTATATACCGTTCTAAATGAAGAAGTGGCCGTGAATTTTTTCCCGAGCGGCCCTGCATAAACTAGTGTCCCTTGCTCGATTAGCTTTTTGAACTCTTCTTTTTCGATAAGGGCTTTTGCCTGGAGCGGGTGTGCCGGGATGATGGTATATCGGCTTTCCTCTTGGCAATACGTTCGACGGAATTCACTGGATATCTCCAAGTCACCGGCTAATTCCTGTTTGATGATCTCACTTGCCGATCGGTCTTCACTGGAATCCTGGATGACAATCGAAGGATCTGCCAGGAAGTAGTGGAGCTGAAACTGGCCTTTTAATTCGGGTGAATAGATCCATTCATCTTTTTCCGAAATGCCTTGCTTGCTTTTCGGTGTCGGATGGAACAGGTGCCCGAATAAAAGCGACTGTTCTGCTTCGATATAGGTGAAATCGGGACTTTGAAGGGCATCAGCGTCTTCGGTCCTGGCTTCGACATACCGTTGAATATTTTGGCTGCTTAGGATGACACGCAGCATCAATTCATCTTCACTATCCGTCCGGCCCTGCTCATTCAATAATTCTTTAGAAACAATCGAGACCATTGTCACGTAATCTAATTCATGCACTTGTTTGGATCCCGTTTGATAGTAAACCGGGAAGTGGAAAATATGACGCCCCGTTTCCGACCAATATTTAAGCGGAACAAGCAATGCAATGTCTTGGGATGTGAGCTTACTGACCATTAATGAATCCGGAATGGACCCCTCCAAATTCGGCCAGTTTTTCGTTTCTTCTAACCTGCAATTTCCGGTTTCCCGGAAATAGCAATTCAGAAAGCTTTGCATCGTCGCCCTTTCAGCTATTTGCTTACCATTCATCTTCATTCCTCCATCATCTTGAACATTTCACCTAATACTCGTATTTCGTCTAAAATGTCCTCTATGTGTTCAAGCCTTGTCATTGGGTTCAATAGTGTCATTTTTAAATATACCTGTCCTTCAAAACGTGTTTTTGCTAAAAATGCCCGTCCGCTTTTCAGTAATTCCTGCTGAATCTGTTTATTTAATAGATTGACTAACTGATCGCTTTCTCCTTCGGGATTATAACGGAATACAACCGCATTCAATTCAGGGGCTTTATTCAATACTGTGAATCCTTCCTCTTTATCGATCTTCACAGCCACCTCACGTGCAAGGTGACAAGTATAATCGATCATTTCGGCAAAGGTATCCAGTCCAACGACCTTCAATGACATCCAGAGCTTCAGTGCGTCGAACCTTCTCGTCGTTTGAACCGATTTATTGACTAAGTGAACCATGCCCTCCGCTTCATCTTCCTGTGGATTCAAGTAATCTGCGTGATGCTGGATATATTGAAATGAGTTGCTGTCAGAGACAAGAAAAGCACCACAGCTGATGGGTTGATAGAATAATTTGTGAAAATCAACCGTAATCGAGTCGGCCCGTTCAATACCGCTGATTAAGTCTTTGTAATCCTTACTTAAAATCATCGCGCCTCCATATGCAGCGTCCACATGCAGCCATATCCCATTCTTCCTTGCAGCTTCGGACAACTCATGTAATGGATCGATTGAACCAAAATCCGTTGTTCCGCAAGTTGCAACGATGGCAAATGGCAGTAATCCCTGTTTCTCCAAAAGCAGCAATTGATGATTTAATTCGTCTATGGACAAACGGTGATTTGCATCCGTTTTGATCGTGATTACAGCCTGTTCTCCAAGCCCCAGCTGTGCCGCTGACTTCCGAACCGTAAAGTGGGCAGCCTCTGAGCATAAGATCCGCAATTTACTCGCCTCGACCGGCAAGCCATGCTGTTGAACGTCAACACCCCAGAATTTCTTACAATATGCGTCCCTAGCCAATAGCAGGCCCATATAATTAGATTGGGTTCCACCGCTTGTGAAAATCCCATCCGCTTGTTCCGGTAACCCTACCTGGCTGCAAAGCCAATCTATTAAACGCTCTTCAACGAAGGTTGCCGACGAGCTTTGGTCCCATGAATCCATGGATTGATTCAACGTACCGATAACCATTTCGGCAGCAACGGCAGGTATTAATGTCGGGCAATGCAAATGTCCGATACAAGCAGGGCTGTGTACATTGATGCTGTCGTTAATAACAAACTCTGCCAGCTCATCCGCCACTGCTTCCAGTGTCTCCCCTTTTAGGGAAGCGGGGGACCGCCCGCTTAATCTTGCTTCGATTTCATACGGTTTTTTCCCAGAGTATGGTGAATGATTCCCTTTTAAAAAGTTGGTCAGCTTTTTTTCAATGATTTTCAATGACTGGCTGTAGTTATTGAAGCCTTCTTCGTTATTCAAGAACATCCGGGAATAAGCAAAGTCCGTTTTATTTATCGTTTCGATCATTGATCATTCACCCTCTTGCAACAGCTGCACGAACAGCTTGTTCAAAAATTGCAGTGGCCTCGCGAAGCTGGGATTCCGTTACGATCAATGGAGGCAAGAACCTCACTACACTTCCATGTCTGCCGCCAACTTCCAGAATCAACCCTCTTTGAAAACATTCCTGTTGAATGGCACTGGCAAGTTGCGAATCAGCAGGATGGCTTCCATTCGCATTTTGCGGTTCTTCATGATTGATCATTTCTACTCCGACCATTAATCCCCGGCCCCTGACATCGCCGATCTGCTTAATATCTTTTTGCAAATCTTTAAGAATATCCTTTAAGAGTTCTCCCATTTTAGCGGCATGCTCCACAAGATTCGTCTCTTTCATGAATTTTAAAGTCGCTGTTCCTGCTGCCATCGCCATTTGATTTCCGCGGAACGTACCGATATGTGCACCTGGTGACCATAGGTCCAGCTCTTTGTTATAAATCACCACCGATAATGGAAGACTTCCGCCTATTGCTTTGGATAGGACAAGAACGTCCGGGACGATTCCTGCATGTTCAAAGGCAAACATCTTCCCTGTACGGCCGATACCTGATTGAACTTCGTCGATAATAAGTGGAATGCCCTTCTCTTTCGTTATTCTTCTGATTTCCTTAAGCCATGGAATTGGAGCTGGTATGGAACCTCCCTCGCCTTGTACTGCCTCCAAAATCATCCCTGCAGGTGCCAATAATCCTGATTCGGGATCATTCAATAGATTTTCGATATACTGGCTGCTGATTTTATGGCTTTCTTCTCCCCCTACTCCGAAGGGACAGCGATATTGATAGGGATACGGAAGGAATTGCACATCTGGCATTAACCCTTGGATTTTTTCCTTTGGTTTTGTATTGCCGCTGATTGACATCGTTGCATGCGTTGCCCCATGGTAAGCTCCCTGGAAAGATAAAATGCTTCTGTTGCCTGTCGCTGTCTTAACCAGTTTAAGTGCTGCCTCGATGGCATCTCCGCCAGTAGGGCCGCAGAATTGAATTTTTGCATTTTTTCTGAATTCCTCTGGCAGGCATTCAAAAATTTCATCGACGAATTGTTCTTTGATCGGCGTCGTAAAGTCCAATGTATGTAAAGGACGTTTATCCTTAATAACTTTTTCCATCGCTTCAAGCACTGCCGGATGATTGTGTCCGAGTGCTAATGTTCCAGCCCCGGCAAGAAAATCAATATATCGTTTTCCATCCATGTCTGTCAGGTAAATTCCCTCCGCCTGATCGATCGCCATGGGTAATCTTCTAGGATAAGATCGGGCATTTGATTCCCTTGTATTTTGTTGTTCCAGTAGTTGGTCATTTTTCGTAAGCGTGTTCGTTATCATAGTGAACCTCCATGTATTGAATTAATTGAGAATAATTATCATTATCGTGTAACCTATTCTAATGATAATGATAATTATTCTCAATGAGTAAATTCACTCATTTTTCTTCTAGTAAATTCCAATAAAATTAAGAAAAGGTTAAAACTGGGGCCTACTCTCTATTAATCTATTGAACATAAAATTGTTGTTAAGGTTTTATTAAGATTCTGTTTATAAGCTGAATGCAGTCAAAAATCAAGGAAAAGGAGGAACAACAATGAATGGTTTAAAGGGAAGGCGGGAACTCAAACATGCAATCACCAAAGCTGATTGTCATTTATTAAGAAAAAACCTGCAAAACTTCATGAGGCTTGATCCGCATGGGCTGGATGGGAAATATTTAATTCGAAGTGTCTATTTCGATAACTTTGACAATAAAATCCTGCGGCAAAAAACAGAGGGATTTTATCACAGGGATAAGTTCCGGGCTAGACTTTATGATCTTGATACCGATTTCATCAATCTAGAAAAGAAGAGTAAGCGGAATAACCTTACCTATAAACAGAAGTGCAGGCTTTCTGCTAGAGAATACGAACGGATTCGTTCAGGGGATATACATTGGATGTCCGGGGATTCAAGGGATATCCTTAGGGACTTATATGTTCAAATGACCCTTTTCCAAATCAAGCCGACAACCGTCGTTGACTATGAAAGGGAGGTATTCATCTATGAATATGGAAATGTGCGGGTCACCTTTGACAGTAATGTGAAAACGAGCTATAGGGATACGGACTTCCTGAATCCCGAATTAATCATGGTTGATGCTTTAGACCCAGATTGTGTCATCCTGGAAATAAAGTTCGACGAATTTCTTCCGGATATCATCAAACAATTGTTATCCATCATCGATACTAGAAAAACAGCTTTTTCAAAATACCAATTAAGCAGAAGATACGGCTGATTGCAGCAAACACATAATATTTGGAGGAATAGTAAATGGATACGACGACAACTAGCACCACTTTTAATGATATTTTCAAATCAAGCTTTTTGGACAAGACCGAGAGCTTTTCAATCATTGACTCCCTAATTGGATTACTGTTGGCATTTGCCATCGGATTGTTCATTTACGTCATTTATAAGAAGACCTTTTCCGGCGTGATGTACTCACATAACTTCAATATTTCCCTGATCATCATGACAATGGCCACTGCTTTGATCATCATGGGCATATCAACTAATATCGTTATCTCCCTTGGTATGGTCGGTGCCCTCTCCATCGTACGGTTCAGAACGCCTATCAAAGATCCCATGGACTTGGTCTTCCTATTCTGGGCAGCAGCCTCCGGGATTTTATGCGGGGCAGGCTTAATTCCACTGGTTATCATCGGTGCCATTTTAATAGGTATTGTGATGCTCATATTTGCCAACCGGATCACAGTTGAAAATCCATTTTTATTAATCGTTAAATATTCAGATGCATCCATTGAAAAAACGTTGGAAGAAATGATATCCAATAGGGTGAAAAGGCATTCCGTCAAATCGAAATCAGTCATGGCCGATAATAACCTCGAAGTGACATATGAAATTCGGTTAAAGGATAATGATGCGGAATTCATTAATCAAGTCAAGGACATGAACAGCGTTCACTCAGCCATCATGTTAAGTTATGATGGCAACTTCACAGCTTAAGAGAGATGGCGGACATGAATATCCATGCCCACCCCTCTATATAGACTACCTGAGGAAGGAGCCCTGGCATGTTAAAAACAAGATATGTTGCAGCGACCATTGGATTATTGATAATGATTTTTATAGCAGTGCTGTTCTTCCTTCCCAATCTTCAAGTTGAAAAAGCCACTAAAGGGAACACTTATACAGAATCTGTATTTGACCAAAGTAAGGTGACAACCGTTGATATAACATTGGCTGATGAGGATTTGGATTCCATCCTGGATAACCCCTCTGAAAAGGAAATCGTTAATGCCGATGTGACGATAGATGGGGAGACGGTTAAAAATGTGGGATTTCGCACCAAGGGAAACCTTTCCTTGAATTCCGTTGTTCAAATGGGAGATTCCGATCGTTACAGCTGGAAGATAGACTTTGATTATTATCAGGAAGATCAAGATTTACACGGCCTGAAAAAGTTGGCCCTTAACAATAATTACAGTGACCCAACTTATATGAGAGAATACCTTTCCTATGAATTAATGGACAAGATGGGCATAGCGACTCCCGGACATTCCTATATGTACGTGACCATCAACGGAAAGGAATGGGGCCTTTATCTAGGGGTGGAAGCTATAGAAGAAACCTTTCTAAACACCAACTTCACTGATGGCACAGGCGATCTCTATTATCCGGATGGTACGGGAAGCGATTTAAAGTGGATCAGCGAAGACATTGGTGACTACACGGGATTAAACTTGAAAACAAACGATAATTCGGACCAATCCGCCATGATCAAATTGCTTGATAGCATCAATAATGGTGGAAATCTGGAGGAAGTCCTGGATGTCGATGAAATGCTGCGCTATTTCGCAGCCAATACTGCCCTTGTCAACCTCGATCACTATCAGGGAGATAAAAAGCACAACTACTACCTATATGAAGAGAACGGAGTCTTTTCGATATTGCCTTGGGACTATAATATGTCATTTGGCGGTTATTCCGGAGGCGGCGGGCGACGGGCCGGCGCATCTGACCAAGAAACCGCTGACCAAAATGATGGAACGGCGGTTGAGGGTAACGACGATGACACTAAGCAGGATGACAAGGAAGTCCTTGGAGGGGCACCGAATATGAACGGTGGCGGAATGATGGATATGAGTTCAAATTTCATGAATGAAAGTAATATCAACTTCAGCATTACCGAGCCTGTTTCAGGTACGGCCCTTGAAGAGCGCCCTTTATTGAATGCCCTGCTTTCCAACGACGAGTACCGTGAAAAATATTATGATTATCTAAATGACATTGCCACAGATTTTTTCGCTGAAGAAAATATGACAGCAATGACCACTGAAATTTCAACATTAATCACACCTTATGTGAAAAAGGACCCGACCAAGTTTTATACAATGGACGAGTATACAGAAGCAACGTCAGGCAAGGAAACTTTGGTTGACTTCGCTGTCCAACGTGCTGAATCGATCTTGGCGCAGCTTTCTGGAGACCTGGTTGTGGAGGCCGAGACAGAAAGCAGTATGGGCGGCGGGGCTCCTACTATCGGCGATGATGCAAATGCAGGCCATGAGCAGCAACCAAACATGGGCGGCGGCGAAAATGGGGCTGCCATGCAGCCCCCTGACATGGACCGCGGCGGGAATGGTGCACCTCCTGGTATAGACGGGAACATGAGCCAAAAGGGGGCAGGCAACAGCAGCTCCTCCAAAGATACGATCATTCTATCTTCCGTGCTCCTACTCTTATTAATCGGTGCAATGGCTTTCGCCCACTTCTTTAAACGAAGAGGTAAAAAAGGATAGTAGACTTACGAAAAATTGAGGTATCCCAAAATTCGGGATGCCTTTTTTGAATTGGCGTATAGCCTTTTTCGGGTTATTCCTCCACATTTGATTAATTTTTAACTGCTAATCAATATAAAATACCCTTATTTGGTATAAAATAGTAAAATAGAGAGGTAAATGAACCTCAATCAAGAGGGTTATTCACTTGTTTATCATTTGATTTTAGTGGGTAAAGAATTCCATTATTACTTTATCCGATTGCATTAGTTTCACTTTTTTTAAAATCGGGTCGGTGTCAGGGGGGAAACGGATGAAAAGAAATCATACGATGATGCAATTTTTTGAGTGGCATCTTGAGGCAGATGGTTCTCATTGGGACAGATTGAAATACGCAGCCTCCAAGTTAAAGGATATAGGAATTGACTGCGTTTGGCTTCCGCCAGTTACCAAAGGGCAATCCGTTGGGGATAATGGATATGGAATATATGACGGTTACGATTTGGGCGAATTTGACCAAAAAGGAACAGTTCGTACCAAATACGGGACCAAAGATGAATTGCTGCAAGCAATAGCCACTTGCCATAACTACGGACTTTGCGTTTATATTGATTTAGTCATGAACCATAAAGCAGGAGCTGATGGAACCGAAAAATTTGAAGTGATTGAAGTCAATCCAAACAACCGGATGGAAGATATCTCAGAACCATTTGAAATGGAAGGCTGGACAAAATTCGATTTTCCGGGCCGTAAAAATAAATACTCTGACTTTAAGTGGAACCATACTCATTTTAATGGTACAGACTATGATGCCGAAAACGACAAAATGGGTGTATTTCGAATCACAGGCGAAAATAAGCACTGGAATCCGCATGTCATCGATGAATTCGGAAACTATGATTATTTAATGTTTGCCAACATCGATTACAGCCTGCCGGAAGTTCGTCAGGAAATGATTAGCTGGGGAAAATGGATGGTTGATACGTTAAAGTGTGATGGTTTTCGTTTGGACGCCGTTAAGCATATCGATTATGAATTCATCAATGAATTTCTCCAAGAACTCATTCCATATACAAAGGAACATTTCTTCATGGTCGGCGAATTTTGGAAGGCGGATGTTAAAGCTTGTCAAACTTACTTGGAGCAAACCAATCATGACCTCAACTTGTTCGATGTTTCCCTGCATTATAAATTTCATGAGGCCTCAAAAGCAGGAGCAGACTTCGACCTCTCAACCATCTTTGATGATACCCTCGTCCAAACCAATCCGGCACAGGCCGTCACTTTTGTCGACAACCATGACTCCCAGCCTCATGAATCACTGGAATCTTGGGTAAAGGACTGGTTCAAACCATCGGCATATGCACTTACCCTGCTTAGACTTTGCGGTTATCCGTGTGTCTTTTACGGGGACTATTATGGAATCGGCGGACCTTCTCCCGTGCCTGGGAAAAAGGATATCCTGGATCGCCTACTATATGCCAGGTATGAAAAAGCTTACGGAGAACAGACCGACTACTTTGATGATCCAAATACGATAGGATGGGTCCGGCACGGAGTTGAAGAACTAGAAGGCTCGGGGTGTGCCGTCATTATCTCCAATGGAGATCACAACAGTGAAAAAAGGATGTTCGTCGGTGAACATCGTGCTGGTGAAATCTGGATTGATTTAACTTGTCATAAAGATGACCACATTACCATTGAAGATGATGGTTTCGCTACCTTCCCCGTTCATGGGAAAAGCGTTTCCGTATGGGCCTTGAATAATCCACTCTAAAAAGGGATGGCAAAGAACGGCATGTCGCTTTCAGATATGCCGTTCTTTGCTGGTGACACCGCCCTTGAAGATTTGAAATAAAGATAATTTTTCCATTTTAATTAATCATGGTAAGATAAGGGAGAAAGGAGTTGAAGGAAAAGTGAAAAATGAAATCATTGAAAGATTCACTTCTTATGTGAAAGTGGATACCCAATCAAATGAGGAAAATCCCTCATGCCCCTCTACACCCGGACAGCTGACATTGGCAAATGCATTGGTCAAGGAACTTCAATCCATTGGGATGAAGGAAGTGACAATGGATCAGAACGGCTATGTCATGGCAACCTTGCCAGCCAATTCAAATAAGGATGTCCCGACAATCGGTTTCTTGGCCCATGTCGATACAGCAACGGATTTCACCGGAAAAGATGTAAAACCGCAAATCGTTGACAACTATGATGGTAAAGATCTTACTTTACATGAAAAATTGGATGTCATTCTTTCACCTGATGATTTTCCTTCGCTTAAGAACTATATAGGGCATACCTTGATTACAACGGATGGGACAACCCTGTTGGGTGCAGATAATAAGGCTGGAATTGCCGAAATCATGACTGCCATGGATTATTTGATCCAGCATCCGGAAATCAAGCATGGAAAAATCCGTGTTGCCTTTACTCCCGATGAGGAAATCGGCAGGGGACCCCATAAGTTTGATGTAGATGCCTTTGATGCCCAATTTGCCTACACCATGGACGGTGGCCCGCTTGGAGAACTTGAATATGAGAGCTTCAATGCAGCATCGGCCAAAATCCTGATCAAAGGGACGAATATTCATCCTGGAACGGCTAAAGGAAAAATGGTAAATTCAGCAAAAATCGCCATGGAATTCCATAATGAGCTCCCAGCGGCAGAAGCACCGGAATATACGGAGGGTTACGAAGGATTTTATCATCTGCTTTCCTTTCATGGTGATGTGGAAGAGACCAAACTTTCTTACATCATCAGGGATTTCGACCGCCAAAAATTCAATGAACGCAAGGAATATATAACAAAAGTAATCGAGGATTTAAAAGAAAAATATGGGCAAAACCGAATCCAGCTCGAATTACACGACCAATACTTCAACATGAAGGAAAAAATTGAGCCCGTGAAGGAAATCGTGGATATCGCCCATGAAGCAATGGAAAAACTCGATATAAAACCGCAAATCTCGCCAATACGCGGTGGTACGGACGGATCTCAATTATCGTATATGGGCCTGCCAACACCCAACATCTTTACGGGCGGGGAGAACTTTCATGGAAAATATGAATTTATTTCCGTTGATAATATGATATTGGCCACTAAGGTGATCGTTGGCATTGCATCACTTTTTGAAGAAAAAGCAATATAGCTTGATACGAAATATCTATTGAATAAACCCCCAGACTTCAAGTCTGGGGGTTTTCAATAGATATTAAGCGCGTTTCCAGTGACGGTGCTTGGCAATTGCCTCGATAAAGGCAGAACCGCTATTTTTATCCGTAACAGCTACAATGCCTGAAGCTGGATCATTGGAAATGATACCTGCCTTCGATAAGATCTCGGCCCCTTCTTTTCCCACACCAATCGCTTTGAAATGATTGTAGGCTTCATCAACAAAGTAAATGGGTTCCTTGGATGCCATTAAAGCATCGACACTCCCCTGCCCCCCTGCCACATATACAGCATCGAAAAGTACCGAATCGGCTGTCAGGAATGTCTGGTTCACCTCGACCTGCTGCCCTTCAGAACTTGTAACCACTCCACGATTATGACTGATGAATTCAGCCGTTATACCTGCCGATTTAAATGATTCCAAGACTTGATTAACCTCTGAACCGTTGAAACCATCTGCAGCCAAGATAGCCACTTTTCTTGTTGCGGCCGTGTTCACTTTCATTTGCTCCTGGCTTAAAGCCGGAGAAGCCAAGTCCATTTGAACCTCACTTTTGTTGGCTGGAGGATTCACGCCCACTCCCATGGCGATCGTTTTGGCCAGTTCAACATCCACATTGCTGAACATCTCGACAATTTGCTGCTGAACATCCTTACTTTTCACTTTTCCCACTTCAAAGTGGAAAGCCTGAATAATATGCTCCTTCTCCACTTCCGTCATGCTATTCCAAAATAGTTTAGCCTGGCTGTAATGATCCTTGAAGCTTTCACTGCGCTGCCGGACCTTCCTGCCATCGACCTTCTCCTGATAATGTGCATAGCCGCCTTCCCCTTCCGCAGCAGGTTCAGGAGAGTTGCCTGCAAGGGAATTTTTGTGGTAGCTGACCGGCCCTGGATTTATTGACATCCGGTGCATGCCATCGCGCTGATTATTATGAACGGGGGCAACCGTCCTATTAATCGGTAGCTCATGGAAGTTCGGTCCTCCCAATCTGGATAGCTGGGTATCGGTGTATGAGAATAAACGTCCCTGAAGCAGCGGATCATTTGAAAAATCAATACCCGGTACAACATGCCCCGGATGGAAAGCTATCTGTTCCGTCTCTGCAAAAAAGTTATCCGTATTTTGGTTCAAAACCATTTTTCCGATTATTTTAACCGGGATTTGTTCTTCCGGCCATAGTTTAGTAGGATCAAGGATATCAAAGTCGAATTTGAATTCATCTTCCTCCTTAATCATTTGGACGCCAAATTCAAATTCAGGATAATTCCCGGTATCTATCGCTTCCCATAGATCTTGGCGGTGAAAATCGGGATTCTTCCCTGCAATTTTCTGTGCCTCATCCCAGACAAGGGATTTTACTCCCAGTACAGGCTTCCAATGGAATTTAACGAAGTGGGCCACGCCTTGTTCATTTACAAAACGGAATGTATGGACACCAAACCCTTCCATCATCCGGAAGCTTCTAGGTATGGCCCTATCAGATAGGTGCCACATGACCATATGTGCCGTTTCTTCATTGTTGGCGACGAAATCCCAAAACGTATCATGGGCAGATGCCGCCTGAGGTATTTCGTTATGAGGCTCCGGTTTAACCGCATGAATTAAATCAGGGAACTTAATGGCATCCTGGATAAAAAATACCGGAATATTATTTCCGACCAAATCATAGTTTCCTTCCTCCGTATAAAACTTTGTGGAAAATCCCCTTACATCTCGGACTGAGTCTGCCGACCCGCGGGAACCCGCCACAGTGGAGTAACGAACGAATACTGGTGTCTTCACTGAAGGGTCTTGAAGAAACTTGGCTTTTGTATATTCGGTCATCGGTTCATATACCTGAAAATATCCATGTGCCCCTGATCCACGCGCATGGACAATCCGCTCAGGAATACGCTCATGGTCAAAATGAGTCATTTTTTCACGAAAATGAAAATCCTCCATCAAAGTTGGACCACGGGTTCCCGCTTTCAAAGAATGCTCATCCTCAGAAACTCGCAAACCCTGGTTAGTCGTCATCTTTTTCCCATTATCGTCCACTCGATATTGATCCAGCTGCCGCTGCTTACTTTGCTCATCGATTCTTCCGCTTTCATTTGCTTTCGTCATCCCACTCAATCCCTCCATGTCTAAGAATTCAGATTAAATCGTGTTGTTTATTGTCTACAGGATCGTTGACTTCCACTTCAGGCACTCGCTTTCCGCGGGCGGTCCGTGTGCCTCCTCGGCGCCTTTGCGCCTGCGGGCTCTCCCCTGGACTCGCTTTTCCCGCAGGAGTCCCGCACCTTACGTTCCAATCAACTTTGTTTTAAAATTGGATAAATCCCTTTTTTCTACAAACAGATGTATTTATTGTTTCGAAATAATTGCATTATCCTTCCTCATATACCACTCTGTTTTGACGGTTAAACAGAATTTGGAGAAAGAATCTTAACCTCCTCATAAACAAAAAAACTACTATTTCAGTGAGGACGGATCATCTGTGAATAGGTCGAATTTTCCCTAGTTGGGTCGAATCATCTGTGTATGGGTCGAAAAGTTCCTGTCCCAAGTCATATAAAAAAGAAGCGGGAAGACCGATTTTCGGTCTTCCCGCTTCTTTCATTCGACATCTTTAGTTCTTAAAGGCCTCTGAAACCTTCAAAAGCTTGCCTTTCACTTTCGTATTTTTCATCACTTTCAAGACAAGCGGTCCCTTTTCATTCAATATTTCGACATAAGAAACATTATCCTGGATCGTAATGATCCCGATGTCCTCGGCATTCACTCCATCAATCTTTGCGATGGTTCCGACAAAATCCACGGCCCTGAGTTTCTTTTTCTTGCCGCCATTAAAATACAGCTTCATGATTTGTTTATTCAATTGTTCACTTTTATCTTTTTTGATTTTTGGACGGGCTTCCAGTTTGGCTTCGAATTCCATTTTTATATCGGAAACTTCCTCTTTAGATGGAGCAGTCATCTTAGGGATTTCAAAACCGATATATTCTTGGATCTCGGTAAGGAATTTGTCTTCGTACGGCGTCACAAAAGTAATGGCTTTTCCTTTTTTACCGGCACGGCCCGTTCTTCCCGTTCGATGTACGTAACTTTCCTTTTCCAATGGCAGGTCATAGTTAATTACATGGGTTATATTGTCGATGTCAATTCCACGGGCAGCAACATCTGTTGCAACCAAATAGCGGAATTCACCTCTTCTGAATTCATTCATCACTGCAAGGCGATCCTCCTGAAGCATGCCGCCGTGAATCATATCACACGGATATTCCAGTTCCAGCAGCTGTTCACATACTTGATCCACCCTATCTTTCGTCCGGCAAAAAATGATGCAGCTATCGGGGTTTTCCGTGATGGTTACGTCTCTAAGCAGGGAAAACTTATCATCTTCTTTCACTTCTATAAGGGCATGTTCAATTTTCTCCGTCGTTAAACCCTTTGCTTTGATTTCAATATCCAAAGGATCTTTCATATATTGCTTGCATAGTTTTTTTATACTCTCAGGTAATGTGGCAGAGAACAGCATGGTTACTCTATCTTTCGGAAGCTCCTTAATAATGGCTTCCACTTGTTCGATGAAGCCCATATTCAGCATTTCATCCGCTTCATCAATAACTAAATGAGTTAAGCGTTCCAAGGCGAATGTCCCTTTCTCGATATGATCCAGAACACGCCCCGGGGTTCCGACGACTACATGGCTTTTTTGTTTCAATTCCGCTTTTTGCAGTGCGAATGGATGCTTTCCATAAACGGCAGTAGCCTTTATCCTCTTAAATCTGCCAATATTCGTAATATCCTCTTTTACCTGCACGGCGAGCTCACGTGTCGGTGTTAAAATAAGCGCCTGAGGCTTATTCTCTTCCCAATCGACCATTTCGCAGATCGGTATGCCGAATGAAGCGGTCTTGCCGCTTCCTGTTTGCGATTTAACGACAAGATCCCGCTTTTTCAGCGCCACTGGAATCACTTCACGCTGTACTTCGGTTGGACGTTGATATCCCAAGCTTTCTAATGCCCTAACAATTTCATCGCTTAATGTATAATCAGTAAAATTCAATTCATTCATATAACAGCCTCTTTTGTTGTTTAGTATGTTGCTTTATTGTTCCCATAATCGTAATTTCCTTATACAGAGTTCTATTATACGCGATATGCATCGATAAACCTTGTAATATCCAAATTCAATTGTTCTATTTCTATATAATGAAACGTCCGTCTTCATTGAAACAATGTCTTCAGGGCCCCATGATTGAAGTTAATCAAAATGGACCCTGCTTCTTCCAATATGCTAAAATATGTATGAAATTGCGGAAATAAAGGGCGTATATTCCAAACCGATGGCCAAAAGGAGGACTCATTTATGATAATCGTAACGAATAGAATCAGAGTCAAAAAAGGGATGGGTGCAGTCATGGCCCCAGGATTTACTGCACCAGGACCACTTGATACGATGGAAGGCTTCGTAAAAGTTGAAGTATTATTAACGCAGAATTTGACGGATCACGATGAACTGAGCGTTAATATGTACTGGGAAAACCTTGATAACTTTACGGCTTGGAGAAATAGCGATGCATTCAAAGCTGCACATAAACGGCCTGAATCAGGTTCCGGCGAAGCAAAAAAAGAATCTCCAATTCTAGGCAGCGAGCTTACAACGTATGAAGTCGCCTCGGTAAAGGAAATAGCTAAATAATGAAATCACACAAAAAAGAGGCCGCAAAATATGCGTCCTCTTTTTGTTTTTTCTTAATGAATTTACTTAGCTTCGGCTTTTTTGATTTGTTTACTTCTAAGCTGACCGCAAGCCGCATCAATATCCGTTCCATGTTCTTGGCGGATTTTACAATTGATGCCTCTCTTTTTCAGCGTATCATAAAACGAGAGAACGGACTCTTTATCACTTCTTTGGTATTGGCTATGCTCATCTACTGGATTATATGGGATCAGGTTGACATAGAGACGATGTTTTTTGTCATCAAGAAGATCGGCAAGTTGCTCGGCTTCTTCTTGATGGTCATTGACATCTTTCAATAGGATATATTCGATCGTAATTCTCCTATTCGTTTTCTCTAAATAATAATCAAGAGATTTCATCAATTTTTCTATGGGGATGCCTCGGTTTATCTTCATGATTTGTGTCCTGAGCTCATTATTCGGCGCATGCAATGAGATGGCCAGATTCACCTGTAATTGAGTATCGGTGAATTCATAGATCTTATGGGCAAGGCCGCTTGTCGAAACAGTAATGCGCCTGCCCGCGATAGCAAGACCCTTATGGTCCATAAGCACTTTCAAAAAGTCTAACATATTTTCAAAGTTATCGAACGGTTCGCCAATGCCCATTACAACAACATGGCTTACAACCTCACCTTGTTCCAATTTATCCAGATGCAGTTGAACGTTCATGATTTGTTCCACTATCTCCCCGCTGGATAAATCACGGCTTTTGGCCAATAATCCACTGGCACAGAAACTGCAGCCAATATTACAGCCCACTTGGGTGGTGACACAGACCGAAATTCCGTATTTATGTCTCATCATAACCGTTTCGATAAGGTTGCCATCCTGTAATTTAAACAGAAACTTGATCGTACCATCCGCTGCTTCTTGCTTTACGTGCTCAGTCAAAGTCTGGATGACAAAGTGCTCTTCAAGTAATTTTATGCACTCTTTATTAACATCCGTCATTTCAGAGAAACTCGTCACACGTGTTCTATAAAGCCACTCCCAGACTTGGGAAGCTCTGAATTTTTTATGGCCATGGTCCGTAAGCCACGCTGTCAATTGTTCGAATGTTAAACCATAAATGGACTCTTTATTCATTCGTTACCCTCTTTTCATTACAGTAAGATTTAATACTTTAACCCATTACATTAAGGGGACTCCCCCGGAATCAGTCTCTATCATTTATGATATGGTTCATTTCTATTTATCCGAAAAGCCCGATATATTTGCTCCACAAGAACCAATTTCATTAATTGATGCGGAAAGGTCATTTTCGAGAAGGAAAGGGCATAATCGCTTCTTGATAACACCTCTGTGCCAAGTCCAAGCGACCCGCCAATAATAAAGGCAATTTTGCTCTTTCCATAGGTGGCGAGCTGATCCATATGAGTGGCCAGCTGTTCTGAAGTAAGCTGTTTTCCATTGATCTCAAGCGTTATTACGTAGGTGTCCGGGCTGACTTTGGCCAGGATTCGTTCACCCTCCTTTTGCTTTACAATGTCCATGTCCGCTGTACTCAGGTTCTCCGGAGCCTTTTCATCCGGTACTTCCACAAGTTCTATATTAGCATAGGCGCTTAACCTTTTTGTATATTCAGCAATTCCTTGCTTTAAGTATTTTTCCTTTAGCTTGCCAACAGTAATAATCGTTATTTTCATATATATCCTCTAGCTTTCATTATGTTTTTACTATCAATTGTTGGATTTGCCTACCTATTATCATACCTTACAGTGACCTATAAGCAAAACAAGCATATCCTTTCCAATTTTTAATGCTTTTATAATAAAAACCGCTGCCCCTGAAAGCGGCAACGGTAACTTTCATTATTGAAGAATTCGGCTGGACTTAGTTCCAATCCGAACAATTATCTTGATTATTCGTACTACCAAATGCTTGGATCTAAACCATTCCACCCGCCGCTTTAATCTTCGGAAAATGTTAAGAACAGGTTAAGAACAGGTTACAAACATGTTATCCACAAAAGTTATCCACATATCCACAAAATCTATCCACATCTTGTATGGGAATATTAGTTCCCTACTAGATATATTGCCACGTTTCGACAATATTCACAGGTTGTTGATAACTGATTTTCTTCAGGAACAAGCGTTAAAACAGGATAGGTTTCACATTCGTATACCACTTCATCCAGCGCCATGTCCACATGTTCCTGACAGCAATATAATTTCATCTTTCATATCTCCTTTCCCATTCATTATTCCCAGTACTTCCATTCCCAATTATCCACAAGTCACTTGAGATCTTTAATTTCAGTATATATCCACAGGTAATCGTAACAAAAAATAAGAAAAGCGCAAGGAAATAGAAAGGACAGGAGGCATTTTCTGCCCCCTGTCCTTTTGTGCTTTAAATTTCGCTGCTTGAAAGCGTGACTTCCGTTGTTTCTTTCTTTCCGTCACGGTAATAAATGATTTTTACTTTATCACCGACTTGTTTTTCATTGTAAAGGTATTTTCTTAATTCCACGACATCATGGATTTTTTCGTTATCCATTCCAACTACGACGTCAAATTCCTTCAATCCTGCTTTGGATGCTGGAGAATTGCTTTGAACGCCTGTTATCGCAACGCCAGAAGTAACTTTCCTTGGCAGCTTTAATGTATTTTGTTGATGATATTGGGAAATTTCTTCTACAGATGCCAGGTTAACACCCAAGAAAGCACGTTTCACTTCACCAAATTCCTCTATATCATTAATAATCGGGATCACTGAATCGATCGGAATGGAAAGACCGATTCCTTCCACTGCATTTTCTGCAATCTTCATCGAATTTATTCCGATGACCTGCCCTGACATATTAACGAGTGCCCCTCCGCTGTTACCTGGATTAATCGCCGCATCGGTCTGGATGACCTCTGCATTCCAATCCACTTGTCCGTCCTCATTGATATCCACCTCTATCGTGCGCTCCAAACCGGAGATGATCCCTTGTGTGATCGACCCGGAGAATTGAAGGCCTAATGGATTACCAATGGCAATGACGGGCTCACCAGGTTTCAATTTGCCGGAGTTTCCGAATTCAGCTATGGTTTTGATTTTTTCACCATTAACGACAATGACGGCTAAATCTGTCCATGGGTCACTGCCTTGTAGTTCAGCTGGCAATTTAGTGCCATCACTTAATGTCACTTCAAGTTCATTAGCTCCTTCAATGACGTGATTATTCGTGACGATATAGGCCTTGCCCCCATCTTTCTTGTAGACGACTCCAGATCCTGTGCCGGCTTCTGCCGAACTGTCCTCGGCGTTGCTCCCTTTACCCCAGAAGTTCGTTTCCTGAATGTTAGTGATGCCGACCACTGCGTCGCTGGCTTTATCAACGGCATTGGTGACGGCACTTGTTACATCAAGAGTAAGGTTTTGCTGGGACTGCTCCGTGGTCTTTCTCTCCGTTGATTTTTCCGTTGTTATTTCGTTTTCATCGTTATTTAACAGTCCGCTTCCCGGAAAGGCTAATAAAATAAGTAAGGCCCCGATGATGGCGCCCCCCAAGCCTGCTAGAAAATAGCTCGTATGGCTTTTTTTTCGTTTATTTTGGTTCTCATCATTCTGATCATAATAACCCAAGACCGCCTCATCCTCTCATTTTAGGAATGTATTATAGCAATTCTATTGTTTGGTATCCTCCCTCAATTATACTCAATTACCGAATTTTTTCTAAAAAAATGCATGCTTAATTTAATTTAAGGGGCAACATAAAATTGACTAGTATCAGCCATTTTCCTTTTACCTATACAGTTCTAACCAAACGATACCCCTTTTAATCCGATTCGTAACTTACGAATCGAAATTTTTAAAAATAAAAAAAGGAATGAACAAGGTATCCCTCATCCATTCCTTTCATTTATAATGTAACAAGTTCCGTTGGTCTTTTCGGATCAGTATCATATAAGGAAAATTGTTCACCCACGATGATCCCCTTTGTCTTTAACGTCTGTTCCACCGACATTCTTGCTAGATCCTTCATATTGTTATCAAGGCTTAAGTGGGCCAAGTAAATCCGCTTGGTCTTATCACCGGCCACTTCGCTCATTGCAAGGGCAGCGTCTTCATTACAAACATGTCCGACATCACTTAAAATCCGGCGCTTGATGCTCCATGGATATTTCCCCATCCTCAGCATGGACACATCATGGTTACTTTCGAATACATAAGCATCGGCATTTGAGATGATTCCTTTCATCCGATCGCTTACGTACCCTGTATCGGTAATGACCACAAGTTTCTTATCTTCATGATGAAAGACGTAAAACATTGGCTCTGCCGCATCATGTGAAACGCCGAAAGATTCTATATCAAGGCTGCCGAACGTTTTGACCTGTTCCATTTCAAATGTGAATTTTTGTTCGGTTGCAATTTCACCGATCGATCGCTCCATGGCATTCCATGTTTTTGCATTCGCATATATCGGGAGTTTATGTTTTCTGGCAACCACGCCAAGACCTTTAATATGGTCGCTGTGTTCATGGGTAACAAGGATACCGGATAGCTTCGACATATCACGGCCTATATCCTGAAACAATGCTTCCAGGGCTTTACCGCTTAAGCCGGCATCGACGAGGAATGATTGATCCTCCGTTTCCACGAAAAAGGCATTTCCTGTACTCCCGCTTGCGAGAACACTAAAATGCATTGTCATCTATACTCACTCCAGTATTTTTTCTTCTGTATTCAATTCAATGACCTCTCCATCAAAAGCATTCACGAAGAGATCCGTTTCGTCATCAATGACCACCCACCATGTTGGCACAAGTAAATGTGACACAGATGTCGTCTGCAGCGAATTGTAATATCCCAATTTTACATTCGTGACGTCGCTTTTGGGATCAATATCACCATTCTGATACAATGCTCCGATAGCATTTAAAGCAGATGTCAATACTTTAGGTTTATTGAATTTTTTGATCCCCTCTAAATACATCTGTTCATAGGAAACGATTTCACCCTTCTTGTTCAGATATAAAGTGACCTTCCCTTTACTATTATTATAAAACATCTTTTTATCTGCCACTTGATAGCAGGTGATGGTCTGGCTTATTTCATCATAGCTCCAAAAATGATACTCATTTCCTTTTAATATATACTCCTTCAGGAATATATCAAGGTCTGCAGCATTAATTTCCGCTTTCATGCCAACCGGTATCTTAAATGTACCCACAAGCTTCTTATCATCGATGATTTTTGCTTTTTGATTTTTCAGGTACTGTATATCTTTCTTCTCGAAAGTCTTGCTTTGGGCAATCAGGAATTGATCCGACTTTTGTTTCGGAAGTGGGGTTTCTATTGAAATCTCATCTTCTTTCAACAGTTCTTCCGTTGATGACTCCGTGAAACTTTCATATTGGGAGTCATTAATCTTTTCCAGGAATTGATAAAGAAGAAAAATATTCAAAACGAAGAAAACCATGATGAAAATCGACTTTGTATTATTCCAATCCACTTTGATCGCCTCCCGTATCTTCATCAAAAGGCACAATAAACCATTTATCGCCGATACAATAATACCAAGTGGGCTCGAGTGTAACTAGAGTTACAAGTTTGGAATCCAGGGATTTATTCAGTTTATAGCCAATCGAGATGTCCTCCACGCTTTTGAAATCGATATTACCTTTCGATTTCAGCTGATTAATTACTTCTTTGCCGCTTTGTAAAGTCTTTGGCGATCCTTCTGACG
Organism: Bacillus sp. 220_BSPC; assembly: GCF_001054655.1. Lineage (NCBI taxonomy): Bacteria > Bacillati > Bacillota > Bacilli > Caryophanales > Bacillaceae > Bacillus > Bacillus sp. 220_BSPC. The sequence continues at coordinate 5,888 of NZ_JVPL01000201.1, read as the reverse complement.
GGAGGACTGAGTCAAGTGAAAAGTATGGGCGGTCATAGCTATAAATTTCTTCTTTCCCCCAAATTTGCTCGATTTCTGTCATTCCAGATTCATTGAAGGTCGGATAACCATTTACGAATAAGCGGAATACCACTCGTTGTTCATTCTCCGACATATAGGCAAAGCGGTAATTGTTATTTTCCCAACCGGCATGATCATTGATGAAATCGATGCTTTTTTGCAAAAGGTCACTGGAACTGTCAAATAACTTTCTCTTTTGTGCCGGATTGATATAAGAAATTAAGTAATTCTCTTTATTGACCGTCATAAGTCTTGTTCCATCCGTATATTCCTCACCGACCGAAACCGATTCCTGGCGAACGAACTTCGGAAAACTAAATAACGCATTTTTCAAGTTTCCAATATCCAAATAGTCAATATAATATTCAAGTTTGTTGATTTCCACTGGGTTTTCCGGGACGAACAGCGTCCTTTTGCTGTTTATCGTTTCGGCAATGTATTCAGGATGCTTATCATAGGAACCCCTATAAAATGAATCCATGAAATTCCTTAGCTTTTTAGAATCGACCAAACCTTGATAAATCTCCTCTTGATCGTAGGAAACAAAATAAACGGCAGATTCATTACCGCTGATATCCTTTTGTTTAATGATGATTCGATCAAACGAAAATTCAGGCACTTCCTTATCCCTTATATTCAATACCGTTTTATAAAGAGAGATGGGGATATCATCGGAGAATACGATTTCAATCGACCCATCTTCATGGACAAAATCGTCAAATTTCCTTTGCAGCCTTTTTACGGATACCTCTTTTAAACCTCTGAAACGCCATTGTAAAAATTCATTTTCCATTTCATTGATTTCTGCCGGGCTGGAACTCTGGAAATGCTGCCCATTGCCATGGAAAAGGATACTGACTGGTTTAATGACATCACTGACAATCTGGACATCGCTTTTAATCTTTATAAATTCCGATGATTGTTCAAATGGATCATACTCAGGCTCGTACGTCCAAATGCTCCATGTCAAAAATATGCTTGTCCCAACCAAAATAATCAGTATGATACTTTTTGCACGTTCAAAATTCATGACCAATCATCCTCTTCTTCCTGTTCGTAAGGAAGTGTAAAGAACACGGTAGTTCCTTTTCCATCCACACTTTCCGCCCATATTTTCCCGCCATGCGCCACGACCATCTCTTTTGCAATCGCTAAACCAAGCCCTGTCCCGCCTAAGTTACGGGCCCTTGCTTTATCCACACGGTAGAAGCGGTCGAATATTTTATCAATGACGTTTTTCGGGATACCCACGCCTTGATCTGTAATGCTCACAATGATAAAGCCATCAGATGCCCTGACGCGGAAAGTCACTTGACCCCCTTCAGGTGAGTACTTTAATGAGTTGGAGATTACATTATAGAGAACTTGGGTGATTTTATCTTCATCAATATCCACAAAATAAGCTTCCTTCGGCAAATCACGCTTAAACGTGATGTCATCATTTTTCGACATTTCAAAACGATCGATGATGTGGTCGTAGAATTTATTAAAATTCACCCAGCCGGTTTTAAGCCTGTAATCTTTACTGTCCATTTTCGAAAGCTGTAACAGATCATTAACAAGCCTGATCATTCGCTCCGTTTCATTTTGGGTCACACTTAAAAACGATGGAGCGATTTCCTCGTCCTTCCATGCACCTTCAGCCAATGCCTCCAGGTAACTTCTCATCGTCGTTAGCGGAGTTCGCAGTTCATGTGATACATTGGCAACGAATTCCCTGCGTTCGCTCTCGATTTTTTCCTGCTCTGTTATATCATGCAAAACAGTGATCAAACCATTAACGAATCCCGTTTCCTTTTGAATGACCGAAAAATTCCCCCTCAAAATGAAAGGCCGATTTTTTTTGCTGTAATCAAGGATAATGGACTCTCGCTCTTCCAGTAAATCCTCAAATTTATATTCTTCTTCAAGACCCAAAACCTCAATGATCGGTTGGTTCATGACGGTTTCACTCGAAACATTCAATAATTGTGCCGCCGGTTCATTAATCAAGTTCACCCGACCGCGCCTGTCCGTTGAAATTACGCCATCCGTCATATTGGCAAGGACAGATGAAAGCTTACGCCGCTCTCCTTCTGTGCTTGATTGCGACTCTTGGAGTTTTTTGGTCAAATTATTGAAAGTGACGGCAAGCTGGCCAATTTCATCATCGCCATATACCCTGACTTTTCTGGAAAAATTCCCTTTTGCCATCACCAGGGCCTGTTTTCTCATATCAGACATGGGTCTGGTGATCGTTCGTGCGAGCAGGATCCCCAAGATGGCCGTAATGACCAAAGCGATGGCCGTACCCGTCATGAAGATGCTATTGATTTCATCCATCTGCTCAAAGACATTCTCCATCTCGGCTATTACATAGACGGCGCCAATGACCTCCCCATTTGCTTCAACGGGTGTCGAAAGGACCCAGAGCCGCCTGCCTGTTTTCTTATCGCGAAATACATCACTATCTTCTTTTCCAAAAGTGAGCGTATTCTTAATGAGGACCTCTGTCGTCTTCTTCCCTACAATATCCTGGTTACCTGGGGCTGAAGTTCCGATCACGCGTCTGCTGCGGGTGTCAATGACACGTACTTCCGAAATATCATTCGATGAATTATCCCGGTCTTTCAATATCGCATCAATCGCTTCTTCGAGGGTTGGATCTTCCTCTCCCCTCTCTTTTTCCATTTCTTCACCAATACTGTAGGTAAGCAGGTTAACGTGACCTTTTATTGATTTCGTAAAGTTCCCGACAAGATTTTCTTCCAATTCCCCAACAAAATATACCCCGATTATTTGCATCGCCACGAAAATGAGCAATACATAAATCAGAACAAATTTAAAATGAATTGAGCGGAAAAAACCAACCTTTTTCATAGAAACTACTCCTGTTCAGGGTTACGCAGGTAATAACCGACCCCTCTTCTAGTTACAATCCAGCCAGGATGGCTTGGATTGTCTTCAATCTTCTCACGAAGACGTCTGACCGTTACATCGACCGTCCGCACATCACCAAAATAATCATAGCCCCACACGGTTTGTAATAAGTGCTCCCTTGTCATGACCTGACCGATGTGCTTCGCTAAGTAATGAAGCAACTCAAATTCACGATGCGTCAATTCTATCGTATCGCCACGCTTGGATACCACATAGGCATCCGGATGGATAGTGAGCGTGCCTATCGTAATTTCCTTCGGTTCATTTTCTTGATCGGGAACCGGAACAGCTTGCTGACGTCTAAGGTTCGCCTTAACGCGGGCAATTATTTCCCGGGTACTAAATGGCTTTGTCACATAGTCATCTGCACCAAGCTCCAATCCTAACACCTTATCTATCTCCGAGTCTTTTGCCGTTAGCATGATGATCGGCGTCTCATACTTCTTCCTTACTTCCCTGCATACTTCCATCCCATCGCGCTGCGGCAGCATGATATCAAGTAAAATCAAATCAGGTTGCCGTTCTTCCACCATTTTGAGGGCTTCATTGCCATCATAAGCACAAAAAACCTCGTAGCCTTCTTTTTTTAGATTGAATTGTAATATATCAGCAATTGGCTTTTCGTCATCCACTACCAGAATCTTTTTATCCATGTACTTATCTCCTTTTTAATAACTGAACTGAATCTATTAAAAACCGTGTCCTTATCCGGGACCTTATTCACTTTTCCTTCTGCTTGCACAAAGCTTCGCAACCTAGTTTCAGCAAAGTTACATATATATACCCAATAAAAGGGGCTGAACACCGGAATGAAAGCAAATTGTCTCTATTCTACTTTATCATTTTATAGGCATTAAATCACCTTTTTCCTATTATTCTCATCTATTAATGAAGCAGAAGAAGTCTTCGAATAATTTTCGAAGACTTCCAGCGATTACTGACTTATATAGTTTAGCGGATTAACGAGAGACCCGTTTTTATATATTTCAAAATGGAGGTGGACACCGGTCGAGTGACCTGTTGAACCCATCATGCCAATTTTCATGCCTTTTTCAATCTTTTGTCCCGCTATTACATCTATTGAATCCAAATGGGCATACACTGTCTTATACCCATTATTATGATTGATCGTTATCTTATTTCCATATCCTCCGGAATTCCCGGCAGTTTCGATTATCCCATGATCTGCTGCCTTTATGGTCCTGGTGGCTGGCCGTGCAATATCGATACCTTTATGAAGTTTCCCCCAGCGCTGGCCCTGCTTACTGGAAATATAGCCCCCATCTGCAGGCCATGAATATGTACCGCTGCCCTGTGAAGGTATGACCTTGGTGCCTTTTCTGGTGATTTCCGTTTTAGCTTCTTCCGTGACTTCTTTTTTTACGATCGATTCACTGATTTTCTTTCCATTTGTTTCAGATACATTATAGGTGAACGCAAGAATCCCCTCATTCCCCATTTGTTCAGTAATGAGTTCGCCCTTTGGAAGTTCGTCATCCTCCTTCACTTCCTTTTCAAAAGGAATTCTCTCTTCCTTTAATACTTCTCTTTCTACCATTACGTTCACATAGGGGGTACGCTGGGTCACATAGAGACGCTCGCCCTCTTTAACACCTTTATCCTCATCCTGTCCCGGATTCAGCTCCAGCAGTTGATCCAGGTCCATATCATGGCTAGTGGCAATGGCTTCAAGATCTTCTTCTTCCTTAGCCTCATAGATCGTCGTTTCTTCCTTTCCTTCTTCTATCATGGAAAGGGTTTTATCGACACTCTTGATTTCGTCTGGATATACAATTGTCTCTTTAAACGTAACGGGAAGTGAAAATTCGATGTCCAGAATTCTGCTTCCTGGCTCTTTTAACGAATCGGCATCTTTTTCACTTTCTTTTTTACCTGATTCGTATTCAGCGTATTCCTCTTCATTTACATATAATAAAGTGATTTTCTCCAGAACGTCCTCTGCATCTTCCTTTGACGCAACATAAGCGACCGCCTGGTTATCTATGTCGATTTCATACGCCTCGGCCTTCACATTCAACTGATCCTGAATTCCCTTAACAGCCTGATCCTCTTTAACATCCTCATCGAATACCTCTTCAGGTACGAACTTCAGCTGTGTCTCCTTATCGAATGTAAAGTCAGGATAATCTTCCTGTGCTTCTTCTACCTTATCGGCTACGATGTTTTCGATTTCCGTTTCATCCGTCACACTGCCTACGAACTCATCATTAAGATAAACATGCTGTATGGTTGTAGTTTCCGGTATCCCAGCAGCAGTTACCCGATTGCCCGCAAGCACCAAAATGACGGAAACCATCAACAGGATGATTCCCTTTCCTTTTGAGCTAAACATATATTTTCCTCCTTAACGGCTCAGTCACCAATTAAGAAACTAATCAAATTTATTTGAGATTTATTAGTCCAATTTAAATATCCTGATACTTATGACTGATTTCTATAATGATTTTTATCACTCATAACTCTACCATATTAAGAAAAAAAACAAGAAACCGACTTCATAATGTAATAGAACTGTATAAATGGTGACAACTTGTACCAATAGATATGGTAATGGGGACAGTTCAATAAACTGCGGAAAAAGGAGTGGGCCTAAGCCCAGCAAGGGTAAAAGAGGGTTATATCCCGAATTGGCCGAAAATGGTATGTTACAAAACGTTAACAATCTATTACAAGATTTCATTCAGAATCCTCTGGGCACATAACAAAAAAACGCCCTAAAGGAAAGGCGTTTATACAAGGATGGCTCAGGACGGAATCGAACCGCCGACACAAGGATTTTCAGTCCTTTGCTCTACCGACTGAGCTACTGAGCCAAATATTCTATTTTAGAATAAAAATAAAATGGCGGTCCCGACGGGAATCGAACCCGCGATCTCCTGCGTGACAGG
>NZ_JVPL01000200.1:0-23874 GCF_001054655.1 Bacillus sp. 220_BSPC | reverse complement strand
TTTTCCCGCAGGAGTCTCGTACCTTCCGTTCCAATCAACTTTGTGTTTTAAAAGAAAAAACTGTTGGCTCGTCTTATTCCGAACCCATTTAAGACTAGTTTATCCTTCATGTTTTTTTCCTGTACTCCTTAATGGATGGAAGAAATGTGCGACACTCCTGCCGAATAACTGGCTGGCCGAGACCCCACAGACGCTTGCGTCGAGGAGGCTTGGCAGACAGTCGGCGGAAAGGGAGCGGGTTTCTGAAATCAACTGGAGTTTTTAAAAGAAAAAACTGCTGGCTCGTCTTATTCCGAATCCTAATTAAGTTTATCCTTCATGTTTTTTTTTCTGTACTCCTTAATGGATGGAAAAATTTGCGACACTCTGCCGAATAACTGGCTGGCCGAGACCCCATAGGCGTTTGCTTTGATGTGGCTTGGGAGGCAGTCGGCGGAAAGGGAGCGGGTTCTGAAATCAACTGGTATTTTTTTGTCTACAGTCTGAAATACTTAAGTATTTTCACCAATCAGGACGACTTTTACACCTTTACGTTTTTTTACATCATCTTAACGTTGACCGACATGGCACTAAGTTAAAATGAAAATGGGTAACGAATAAGAATGGGGGGATTGGCATGAAGGTTGAATTGCATTGTCATACGAACGTTTCAGATGGTTCCAGTTCTTTTGAAGAATTATTGGAGGTTGCAAAAAGGGAGAGCATTGGCCATTTAGCGATTACGAATCACGATACAACAATGAGATTGCAAGAGATGGTGGAACGGGGTAAGGAAATAGGAATTGAAATCATCCCTGGTATCGAAGTTTCCGGTTATGACTTTGCAAGAGGAAGGCGTGTACATATTTTGGGCTATTTTGTTGAGCCTGGTCATAAGGCCCTTGAGGATTTATGTAATCCACTGATTGAAAAGAGGAATGCAGCCTCTGAAAAAATGGTGGAACGGCTGATTCATGCAGGATATCGAATAACTTGGGATCAGGTATCTAAATTCAGGGGAGGAACCGGTGTTTATAAACAGCATATTATGCTGGCACTTCGGGAGTCGGGGTATACGGATTCTATCTATGGAGATTTGTATAGGAAAATCTTCAGCCGCGGCCTAAATGGGGAAGAGCCGGGCATTGCCTTTATTCCTATGGAGTATGTGGATGCCATACTGGCTGTGAAGGCGATTCGTGCTGCCGGAGGCGTCCCGGTCCTTGCTCATCCTGGACAATACGGGAGCTTCGAAATTATCCCTGATCTTGTAAAAGCAGGGCTTGAAGGGATTGAAGTTCTTCACCCGCATCATGGTCATGCAGAAGAGGAAAGAGCGATTTCATATGCAGATCAATATAATCTCATTAAAACAGGAGGTTCCGATTTTCATGGGGATTATGGGGAAAAGCCGATTCGGCTTGGCAGTATGAGCCCTGGAACGGAATGTGTGAATGCTTTGAAATTAAGGAAAAAAAGCATGGCCATTAATGATGTGGTATTGAAAAATATCGATCTATGAAACCAGGAATTTTGCTGTGAGAGCGGCATGCTTACATGCTGGATTAGGAATTTGAAAGAATGAACATGCAGGGGATTGTATGGAAAAAGATCGATAAAATAAGTGCTTCCTTTCGTTCTGGTAATTGACCAGGACTTTTTTTTTTACAAGAAAATCATGATAGCTTCATATTTTCTCATTACACTGACAGTAACAAGGAAATTATATGTAAAGGGGGATTTTTGTTGGCGGAAAAAAACTTTTTAGTGGATCATTTGATATCTGAAATTAAGAGTGGGACCTTTCAATTGGATAAAAAGTTACCTTCAGAGCATATACTCGCCGATCAATTTAATGTACCAAGAATGGTTGTCAGGAAAGCATATGAGCAGCTTCAAGATTTAGGCTTTATCTATTCGAAGCAAGGTAAGGGAAGTTATGTCCAGGAAACCAAGAAACAAATTCCGTTAATTCTATCCGGAGATGTCAGTTTCACCGAGAAAATGAAGGAATTCCAGTTTTCCTTTCAAACGAGTACTATTTTTTGCGAAGAAATTTCTTATGATCAGAAGATTTTTCGAAGCCTTGAGGTGGAAAGTGATGATAAGGTCTTTAAAATTGGCAGGCTTAGGTTAATGGACGATTTCCCGATTGCTCTCCATACATCTTTTGTAGCAAAATCAACATTTCCTGAAATAGAAAAGGACGGTCCGGATATAACCTCCATGTTTCAATATTATCGGCAGCGTGGCTTTGTAGAGTTCGGATCCAGCAGGAGCAAACTGAATGTGATTTTTCCCACTCTTTTCGAACGGGATATTTTGCAGTGTTCAAGTTTGATTCCACTTTTGGAAGTGGAATCATTATGCCGGGATAAGCGGAGTAATCAAGTCCTTGAGCACACGGTCATAATCTATCGGAGCGATTGTTTCACATATGTTATATAAAAACTTCCATTCCAGATATCGATCGAATTCACTAGTAAATGCCTTGAATTCACGAGTAAAAGTACGAAACTCACGAGTAAATGCCCCGAATTCACGAGTAAAGGTACGGAACTCACGAGTAAATGCTCCGAATTCACGATTAAAGCACGAAATTTGAATAGTGCAGGCCCGGCTTTAACAAATTTCATACAAAGATTTACTCTTTCTTAACGTACGTTCACTTGGCAACAAGATACATTGAAGATGTTAGCTTGAAACTAAAACATTGGAGGCCAATGGAATGAGAAGAAGGGAAAGAACCGAGATTTTGATTCAAGGCTCTGAGGACATTGCGAAGGAATTTGCCAAGGAAATAGCCATGAAATATAAAGTTACCGTCATTCAAAAGCCAGAGAGTGCCCTTGTGTTGCTAAAGACAAGGGAAACGGCAAAAAAGAGCTTGTTTTATCTAGGGGAAATGCTGGTGACAGAATGCACCGTCCAAATCCAGGATTCAATCGGGATTGGTATCGTTAAGGGACAGCGGGAAGAACTGGCACATAGTTTAGCGATCATTGATGCCGCTTATGAGGCTGATCTTGGCGAAACAAGGTCATGGTCACATGTTTTAGAAAATGAGAAGAAGATTATACAGAAAAATCTTCAAGAGTTTAATCGATCGATCTTAAGAACCAAGGTTAACTTCGAAACAATGGATGTTCAATAAGAGGGGGGAAAGCAATGAATTTGGATGTAGTTCATGATATACAAACTGTTTATAGAAAGCTTGTAACGGCGACTTCAAGACCTGGAACTTTAGTGGTTTTGGATAGGGAGGCCAGGACGTTGGATGTTCAAATGGAATGCTTATCTTCGACCATCCTGCTTGCACGAACGGTACTCGACCCTGAAGTGTCATTTAAGGTCATTTCAAAGGCGGAGGAGGCCGTGTCAAGAATGATCAATCAGCTTACTTATTCAAAGCCTGTTGATTTGCCGGAAGCGGATTTTATCTTTATTTTACATGATGCCTCCGAGGAGCAAATGAAGGAAGCCTTGAATAAAGCAAAGGTAGGAAATCTTTTGAACCCTCATGAATCGGCGATGATCATTCTAGAAGTACCGGATGTTACGAAAGGGGACTCAATGATCCTTTCAGGACCGGGAATTCAAGACGAATCATTCTTAAGTCTCCCGAATGTCTCCGCCTGGCTGGCTGCAAGGAACGAAAAAAACATGGAATTCCCGTTAGGAATCGATATGTATTTTGTTGATCAACAAGATCGTTTAATAGCTTTGCCGAGAACGACTCAAATTAGAGAAAATGGGGGTGGGATTTTATGGGATATGTTGCAGTAAAGGGCGGAACAAAGGCGATTGAGGAATCCATCAAACGCTTAAAGTATGAACGGGTCAAAAAAGGGACGGCCATAGAACTGCATAAGATAGAAGCCGGGATGAGAGGATTGATTGATCAGGTTATGTCAGAAAGCAGTTTGTATGATCAATCACTGGCTGCACTTGCCATTAAACAGGCTGAAGGCAATCCGGAAGAAGCTGTTTTCCTCTTGAGAGCCTATCGATCCACTTTGCCGCGAAAACATGTTTCACGGGTGATCAGTTCTGAAAATATGAAAGTCGAACGGCGGATTTCAGCTAGTTTTAAGGATGTGCCTGGCGGACAGATTTTAGGTGCCACGACCGATTATACACATCGGTTACTAGATTCGGAGCTGGAAAATGAATCGGATATAAGCATTCAAGATTGGTTACGGGCTTTTCAAGAGGAAGATCATTCAACAGAAAATCAAAATGATAGTGCTGATTTAAACTCCCTGCCTAAAGTTTTGGACTACTTAAGAAGAGAAGGCTTATTAGCAAGCTGTGAGAACAATGATTTGCAGCCTGGGGATGTGACAAGGAAAAGTCTGGAGTTTCCTTCAATGCGGAGTGAACGCCTGCAAATTTTAACAAGGGGCCAAACCGGCGCAGTTACATCGCTTGCTTATGCAGTCATCCGTGGATATGGTGCACTGCACCCGACAGTAGGGGAGCTGCGTGTAGGCCAGCTGCCCGTCCATCTCGATCACCCGCTGCTGGACGAAGGGCAAGAGGAAGATAGCTATTATATTGGGGACTTCACAGCAACTGAGGCAGAGATGCTCATTCCGCTTACGGTAGAAAAAGAACAAGGCAAAAAAGAAATAGAGTTTGAAGTCGGCTATGGCATGTGCATGGGACAAAATGAAACGAAAGCAATCGCTATGGGCATCTTGGATAATTGCTTGGAAAAACCCAACAAGGAGTTTCCAAGTCACAACGAGGAATTCGTTCTTTATCATATAGATTCAGTTGAATCGACGGGTTTCATCTCCCATTTGAAGATGCCTCATTACGTTACGTTCCAATCCAAGCTTGATAGCATTCGGAAGTCAAAAGATAAGACCACAGAGCAGGAGGTTGGATTGCATGAATAAGACTTATAATTTTGCATTCTTTGATGAAGGGTCGAAACGGGAAATTAGAAGGGCAACACTGAAGGCGATTGCCATTCCCGGTTATCAAGTCCCATTCGCTTCAAGGGAAATGCCGATTGGACGAGGTTGGGGCACAGGCGGCCTGCAGTTGACATTGTCATTGATCGGAAAGGATGACGTCCTTAAGGTGATCGACCAAGGCTCGGATGAATCCGTTAATGCCGTTAACATAAAAAAACTCGTGTCTGATACCACTGGGGTGAGGACAACGGATTGTACAAAAGAAGCCTCTTTAATCCAGTCAAGACACAGGGTGCCGGAAGTGCCGCTGCATCGGGACCAGATATTAATTCTTCAAGTTCCGTTACCGGAACCTTTAAGGAATTTCGAGCCGAGCGAACATGAAACGAAAAAGCTGCATGCTGAGAGAGAGTATAGCGGAGCATGGCTTATGTTATTTGAACAAATTATGAAGTACGGAATAATGGCGACGGATGCAGACCATCCGGTGATGGTTCACGACAGGTATGTCATGGCACCAAGCCCGATACCAAGATTTGATAATGCCAAACTGGACGGTAATGAAGCACTCATTTTGTTAGGTGCAGGCAGGGAGAAAAAGGTATATGCAGTACCCCCATATACAAATGTATCATCTTTGGCATTTGATGATTATGAATTTGAAATCGAGTCCTTTGCAAATCATTCTTGCATTCTCTGCGGTTCCAATGATGTGTTTTTGGATGAACTTGTTGATGAGGAATCAGGGGAAACGTATTTCCAATGCAATGATACAAGCAATTGCCTTGAAATGGTCAATCAAAAACAATCATTGGGAGTGAATTAAATGTCTGTGCTTGAGGTTCCCGTATTATCAGTTAAACAAATGAGCAAACAGTATGGTAACGGATGTTCGGCATGCAAACATATGAAATCAGGAAAAGTGACGAAAAACTATTGTCACGAATGCGGGACGGTTTATGCCTGCAGAGATCTGACATTCGATTTGTATCACGGTGAAGTTCTTGGAATTGTAGGGGAAAGCGGCAGCGGCAAATCCACTTTAATGAAAAGTTTGTATTTTGATGAAGAAGTGACCGATGGAGAACTGTATGTAGCTGGCTTTGAGGAAGGAAAAAAGAATGTTTTCATGGAGTCTGCCCAGAAGAAAAGATACGTTCGAAACCACCTGATGGGGAAGGTTTATCAAAACCCGATTCTAGGGTTGAAAATGGATTTTTCCTCGATCGGCAATATTGCCGAAAAGTTGATATCAGCCGGGAACAGACATGTTGGCAGCATGGAATCAAGAGGCGCCGAACTCCTTGAAGCAGTCAATATTCCGATTCATCGAATGACAGAAGAACCAAGGAATTTCTCAGGGGGAATGCAGCAAAGGGTCCAGATAGCCAAAGCATTGTCCAACAATCCTCCCATACTGCTTTTGGATGAAGTCACCACGGGTTTAGATTTATCAGTTCAAGCAAGTGTATTGGATTTAATTAAAGGCCTCCAAAGAGATTTGAATATTAGCATGGTATTGGTATCCCATGATTTGGGTGTAATCCGAATGCTTGCAGACCGTACTCTCGTTATGCTGGAGGGTAAAATAATCGAGCGAGGTTTAACAGATCAAATACTCGAAGATCCACAGCATCCTTATACCCAGCAATTAGTACACTCGCTGCTGTAAAAGAAACTAAACCGAAAATGGGGGAAGAGACATTGTTGCTGATTAAAAATGGAAAAATAATAACGGAAGACTCGATCCTGATGGACCATGATCTCTTAATTAAGGATGATAGAATTTGCCGGATTGCACCTGTGGGAGAAATCGAGAGAAGTCCTGGGATGGAAGTGCTGGACGCTATGGGCGGATATGTTTCACCAGGTTTCATTGATCTCCATTCAGATTATATTGAACATATGACTGCGCCGCGCCCGACTTCTTTAATGAATTTTAATTTGAGCTTAAGAGAAACGGAAAAGGAATTGATTACGCATGGGATTACGACCATGTTTCACTCTCTATCGCTCTATAAATCCACTGAATACGCATATAAGCCCATTCGGGAGCCGGAGAATGTAAGAAAGCTTATTGATTTGATCGATCAAACACATAGGATGAAGCACCTAGTGCGTCACCGGTTTCATGCACGTTATGAAATCGATAATTTGGATGATATCGATAGTCTAAGAGAATATGTTTTGGAAAAGAAAGTGCATCTGGTCTCATTCATGGACCACACTCCAGGACAAGGACAGTATCGGCATCTAGAGATTTATCGAAACACTTTAAGAGGGTATAACGATTATAGTGATGAAGCCATTGATGTCATGATCCGGACTCATCAAGTGAAAGAAAAGCTGACGATTGAAAGAATGAAGGAGATCGCACTGCTGGCAAGAGAAAACAATATTGCCGTTGCCTCACATGATGATGATTCAATAGAGAAGCTTGAATTGGTTCACAGCTTTGGAACGAGTATAAGTGAATTTCCAATCACGCTTGAGATTGCCCGTAAGGCCCATGATATGGGGATGTATACTATAGCCGGTGCACCAAATGTGCTTTTGGGAGGTTCTCACAGCGGGAACTTAAGTGCCTCTGAAGCCATTCAGGATGGAAGCATAGACATATTATGCAGTGATTATTACCCTTCAGCCCTTCTCCATTCAATGTTTGAATTAGTCGAAAACCATGGGATGGATCTTGTCGATATGTTCAAGCTGGTTACGATTAATCCCGCAAAGGCAGTCAAGATGGAGGGCGAAATTGGATCGATTCGTGAAGGGAAAAAGGCTGACATACTTATTATTGAAAAAATTTCTGGTGATTTCCCTGTAATAACAACTGTGATTGTAGATGGGAAATTGATTCAAAAAACGAATTACAGGATATAAATTCTAGAAAGCGGGTGGCAAAGTGGAGAACATATTGGAGATCAATGATTTATCCAAGTCTTTTATTTTACATAATCAACGCAAGAATATCCATGCGGTCAGCAATATTACGATCACCGTGAAAAAAGGCGAATTCATTGGCATTATAGGCAAGAGCGGCAGCGGAAAATCAACGATCCTAAAATCGATTTATGGTACTTATCGGGTTCAAGAAGGAGACATCTGGTATGACTCTTCCCGCTTTGGTGCGATTAATCTAGCAAAAGCAACAGAAAGGGAAATGATTTACCTCCGTAAGCATGAGATAGGCTTTGTATCCCAATTTTTAAATGTCATGCCAAGAACGACAGCAAGGCAGCTCGTTACTGGGGCCATCCTTGAAATGGGACAAACAAGGGAAATGGCCAATATCGAAACAGAAAAAATCCTCGGCCACTTTGAAATAGGAAAAGAGCTATGGGACAGTTACCCTGCTACTTTTTCAGGAGGAGAGAAGCTAAGGTTAAATATTGCAAGAGCAATGGTGAAAAGGCCGCGGCTCCTCCTGTTGGATGAACCGACAGCAAGTTTGGATCACGATTCTAAAGTGAAGGTGAAAACCCTGCTGGAACAGCTAATGAATGAAGGAACGACAATGCTGGGCATTTTTCATGACTTGGAGTTCATGAATCGGTTAGTAACTAGAGAATATAGCATGCAGAATGGCTGTTTTACTCAAGCTATTCAAAAAATTTAACGATGAATTCACATAAACTTTACTGAATATTCAGCCCCCTTAACGGCAGGTTAGTATTGTACCGGTATGGTTATATGTGAAGTGGCTGTAATGAGAAATGATCTTTTAATTGGAGGGGAGATTTAACGTGAAAAAATCGATGATGTCCATATTGATGTTAGTTATTTTACTGGTGTTCACAGGCTGTTCTTCTAGTAGTTCAACAGGTGCAAATGAAGATGATACATTGACCGTAGCATGGCTGCCAAATGAATCCGGGGAAGATTTAGGGGAAGCCCGCGATGAAATCGGGAAGATCTTGGAAGATGCCACAGGAAAGAAAGTCGAGCATAAGACAACTACGGATTATAACATTGCAATCGAGGCCATTGCTAATGGAAACGCAGATTTAGCATTCCTGGGTGCACAAGGATATATTGAAGCAAACAACAAAAACGATAGTGTTCAACCCCTGGTTGTTCCAAGCGGTGAATCAGGTACGTTGGATGATGCAGTCTATAATAGCTGGCTGGCTGTCCAAAATGCAGATGACTATAAAATGAACGGCGAATACAAAATAGACGGTATCCAAGGGAAAAAGTTCTCTTTCGTATCAAATAGCTCTACATCCGGCTTCAAAGTTCCTTCCACGGGAATCGTTGATTATTTTTCACAGCAAGATAAATTCAAGGAATTAAAGGCCGAGGATTTATTGGAAGGCGGGAAGGATAAATTCTTCAGTGAAGTGCTTTATGGCGGTTCACACCAAGGTTCGGCTGTAAATCTTTTGACAGGGAAAGCGGAAGTGGCAGCTTTTTGTGATACATGTGTCAATAATTATGTGGAGCTGGCTGATGGGGAAGAGAATAAAGCAGGTGCTGTGTATAAGGTAAAGAAGGATGCAGCTGAACCCTTCAACACAGTTGTGGGTAAGACATTCTCACTCATTTCAGTGACTCCAGTTTTGAATGCACCTTTCGTTGTTAACACCGAATTAGTCAGTGAGGAAACACGTGAAAAAATTCTTGAAACGTTGATGTCTGATGAAATAGCCACTAACGAAAAAGTTTTTGTACCGGAAGATTCTAAGTTATCAGGTCTATTTAAACGGGTGAGCGGAAAAGAAAGATTGGTAGAAGTCGAGGATGACTGGTTCAATCCAATTCGGGAATTATCTAAATAAAGGCAGTAATTTGTAGGGGGATCATACATGAAAACATTATTGGAAGTGAAAAATGTCTCAAAACATTTTGGAAATGGTACAAAGGCGTTATCCAATATTGACTTCACTGTGAAAGAAGGAGAGTTCGTTTCGATCATAGGGCCATCCGGAGCAGGGAAATCAACTCTCCTTCGATGCATCAACAGGATGATCGATGCTTCTAGCGGAGAAATCATTTTTGATAATGATCATGTATACAAGGTGAATAAAAGGGAGTTAAAGAAAGTACGCAGGAAAATAGGGATGGTTTTTCAACATTACAATCTTGTAAATAGATTAAGTGTGATTGAAAATACCCTGCATGGGCGATTAGGCTATAAATCTACATTGGCTGGAATCCTTGGGCTTTATAGTGAAGAGGAGAAACTTCAGGCTGCTAAATTGCTCCAAATTCTCGGTCTTGAAGATCTAATCTATAAAAGGTCCGATCAGTTGAGCGGAGGACAGAAGCAACGGGTTGGCATTGCACGGGCGCTTATCCAAAATCCTAAATTGCTATTATGCGATGAACCGATTGCCTCTCTTGATCCGAATTCTTCCAAAGTGATCATGGACCATTTAAGGGATATCTGCACTTCCATGGGAATCACGGTAGTAGTCAACCTGCATCAAGTCGATGTTGCCCTTAAGTATTCGGATCGAATCATCGGTGTGAATAGCGGCAAGGTTGTTTTCAATGGCACAACTCAAAATATAACTTCAAATGATATCCATCAGATCTATGGATCAGATGAAGGAAAGTTGATTTTTGATTTGGGAGGTTCCCATGCCGGCTGATGTTTTTGCAAAAAAGAGAAGAAATTCACTACTATTGTTTTTGCTTATTGGGGCTGCGACGGCAATTTCCATCATCATTACAGAATTCAGCATCGCAAAAGGGGTTACTTCGGTTCCTAAGGCCATACAATGGTCGTTATCGAATTTCTATCCAACAAAGGATTCCCTTGCCAAACTCCCAGACATTTTGGTAAAGCTGAAAGAAACACTTTTGATATCCGTTGCTGCAACCACATTAGCGGGAATATTGGCCTTTGTATTTGCGATATTGGGTTCCAATACGACAAGGGTGAATGCATTTTTCGGAGGTTTTAGCCGTGGGATAGCCGTTTTATTTAGAAATATTGATGTCTCAATATGGGCATTGGTTCTGCTATTCTCATTTGGACAAAGTTCCTTGACTGGTTATTTTGCCTTGTTTTTCGGATCTTTCGGTTTTTTAACAAGAGCTTTTATTGAAACGATTGATGAAGTGAGTTCAAGCTCTGTAGAAGCTTTGCAGACAACCGGCGCAAGTTATCTAACCGTCATTTCGCAGTCTGTTATTCCTTCGACCATTCCGCAAATGATCAGCTGGGTACTTTTTATGATTGAAACGAATATCAGGAATGCAACATTGGTCGGGCTGCTTACAGGATCGGGCATTGGTTTTACGTTTAATCTGTACTATAAAAACTTGAGTTATGACATTGCCAGCCTTGTCGTCATTACGATCATCATTTCGATATTATCTATTGAATTGATCTCAAATTATGTGAGGAGGGTGATTTTATAATGCAGGCAGAAGGTCCAATCAAACCATTTCCTGCTCCTACTGGCCAGGATTTAGATAAAATGCTACTTGAACGATTATCGAAAAAGCCCTTCTCGAAATCTTCAATCGCGATTAGGTTGAGTATGCTGGTACTGGCAGTTTTGACCATATACGCTTTTGCCAGTTTTGATTATAAGGATGTTAAACTGTGGGACGCGCTGTCATTGACCGCCGACAATTTGAAGACCATGTTTTTTGAACCGCATCTGAAGCACTTTACCTTTTCACAAGCGCTTTATCAGGTGTCGATTACATTAGGTTTAGCCTTCTTGACAACAATATTTGGTGCGATCATTGCCCTGATGTTGGGGCTTTTAGCGGCTGGAAATATCTCGTCCAAGCCATTATCGATTATCATAAAGGGATCGGTTGCCCTGATTAGAGCCGTTCCTACCGTGTTATGGGTCCTCATTTTTGCAGTCGCAGCAGGGCTGGGCAGTGTAGCGGCCGTTATAGGGATGACGTTTCACTCCATAAGTTACCTTGTGAAGGCCTACTCGGAATCCTTCGAGGAAATTGATAAAGGAGCTATAGAGGCCCTGCAAGCAAGCGGAGCGAATTGGTGGCAGATCGTGTTCCAAGTCATCATTCCATCTTCGATCACTTATATCATTTCGTGGACCTTCATGCGCTTTGAAATCAATTTTGCAGTGGCGGTCGCAATGGGCGCAGCGGCAGGAGCAGGAGGAATCGGCTTCGATATGTTCATGGCAAGTGGATTTTACTTTGACTTGAGTGAAATTGGAGCAATCACTTATTTTATCCTGATCATCGCAATCTGTCTTGAAATCTTCGCAACACAAATCAAAAGGAAACTAAAAGTATCATCTTGATACTAGAATGCTGGTTAGGGAAATAGGGGCTCTGCCAATCTATCAACTTGGTGCAGCCCCCGACAGTCACGATCGTTTCATAGCATGCATGAAAAAAGACCACAAAATGACGTGGTCTCTTTGTTTTGTTTGAAAAGTCTCCGGCTGATTATCTAATTTGTCATGAAAGGCTTATATAAGGGCGGTCTTTATTTCTTGAATCTGTTTGATATGCCTTTGTTCATGTAAGGATAATAACTCAATCCATTGATCCAATGAGAGGTCCCCGAACAGGGGATGCTTGGCTTTCTTTCTATTTAACAGGATATCTGAATCCATATCATAAAGAACCTGTAATAATCGATCCCTTGATTCTGCCAGCAAATCCATGAGGCTCGATAATTGAAATGGGGCTGAAGAGGGTGAAATGGCCTCAGGGGATGAGAATTTCCTTGTTCTATCAGTAACGAAGTAAATGTTTTTTTGAATGATATTATTAAAATCCCTTTCCCGAATGCCATTTGCTATAACTTCGGTAAAAACCTGCTCCGTAAGATATAAATGATGGCAAATTTGGGCGATGTTCCATACTTCAGGCACAGGCTTATGGTGGAGCGTTTTTTCATCCAACCCCGTAATTTCCTCAATTAACTGTTTTCTTGATTCAAATAGCAAATCATACTCGATATAATTCATGAGAACTCCCCTTTTGTGACACTTCATATGAAAGCATCACTGAATTTTTTGATCTAGGAAAAAACAAAGGGATATCTGATTGCATAAAGAATGCATAAAAACTACGGAAAATACACCTGATTTAAAGTGGATTCATGATGATTGAAGGAGTGTGACACTATGTTTTGAAGCATGGTTTCTATTTAATGAAGAGTGTAAAAAGATATCTCTTATAGTACAACGATAAGAGATGTTTCATTGGTATTCGTAATTTTGAGGAAGAAATGCAGAGCTGAAGTCAGTTCTGTATTTCCAGGGACTACATTTTTTCTGGAGCTTTGATACCCTATCATGCCTATGCAAAAAAGTTGAGTTTATGCCTACTTAGAATGTTGCGCCTAGGACCTCCGCTAATGAACCGAAAAATGAAGCTGGCATTCAAAGGGAAAAGAATCTAAAGAAGCTGGACATTGGAATTTATTATATCTGAATTATAGCACAGTTAATATTTTCCTAGAAATGATTATATGAAAAGAGACGGAAGTTTTCCACATCGACTTTTTATACTATCTAGAGAAAAGTTGCTAACGCAATGGGAAGCTTATAAACTGAAGGTAGAAAAAATCAACTAGGTGGTGAATGCAATGGCTAAAACAATAGTTGAAAAACTGAATTTACATAAATATGAACGGGTGGCAGTCCTGAATCAGCCAGCCGGGGCGGATTATTTAGCAGAGCTGCCGGATTACGATACAAAGCTTAATGAAAGTGCCTATGATCTTATATTTGCCTTTGTATTGGATATGGATTCTTTAAAGAGAATCGTGGATAAGGTGATTGAGAAAAATCATTTAAGTAAAAACGGCTATATTTTTTTGGCGTACCCCAAGAAGGGGAATAAAGAATATGCTACATATATTCATCGTGATGATCTGATGCAGGGCCTTGGTGCGGATGATGAAGGCTATGTTGGCTCGAGTGACCTGAAGTTTGCGCGTATGGTTGGGTTGGATGATGTCTTTACGGTAGTCGGACTGAAAGAAGACTCAAACAATAGAAACCGTCCATCTACCAAAGCAAGCCAATCAGTAGATGATTATATCGGCATGATTTCTGAAATTGAGAAAGATTTGCAGGACTCCCCTGATTTGCTTGCGTTCTATCAATCACTTACGCCAGGGTATCGCAAGGATTGGGCCCGTTACGTGTATAGTGCAAAACAAGAGGCGACACAAGTGAAACGGCGCCAGGAAATGAAAACGATTTTAGGAGAAGGTTACAAGAGCAGGGATCTATATCGAAGGAATAAATGAGGGTGGGGAATGTCTTCCATTCTCTTTTTTTTTCTGTTCTGTTCACCCTATCAAAAGCATATACTAGACCGAATCCAAACTTAAATCGTAATAATTATGATTTGTGAGGTGGTTAAATATGCTTTTGAAACGCTACACGGGAAATTTGCTGTTATTGATTCTGCTGTTTTTGCTGCTGGCATTCTTTTTTCTAGGCGATGTGTTCATTCCCAAAGCGATTGATTTCTCCGACTACCCGATGCTTCACTCTGTGTTCGTCGTGTTTTTGGGATTGTTTTTAGAATCGATTCCTTTCCTGTTCCTCGGGGCCATTGCTTCATCATTCATCCAGTTGTTCATCAGTGAAGAAATCATTCAGCGGATGATACCCAAAAGACCCCTGACGGCCATTTTTGCCGCGATAGCGGCTGCGCTGATCATTCCGGTTTGCGAATGTGCAATCATCCCGGTCGTCCGGAGATTGATTCAAAAGGGTGTCCCGGTCCATGCAGGTGTGGTCTTGCTCGTAACAGCCCCAATATTGAATGTCATCGTGTTTGGCTCAACTTATTATGCGTTCCAAAATAATCCGTCCATTCTATATGGAAGAATCATCCTTTGTGTCCTGACGGCCATAATCGCAGGTTTATTCATTCATATATTCAGCACAAAAGATGTGGTGAAAGAGGACAAGGTGGAACTGGTACAAGGGCATGAACATGATATTCAGTCCAGTAAATGGACAAGCTTCATTGATCATACTTCGCAGGAGTTTTTTATGGTCGGCAGATACTTTATCATCGGGGCCTTGTTTGCCAGTCTATTTCAGGTGTTCATGGATCGGTCCGTAATGGCCGATATTGGTCAGGCGCCAATAAAAGGCACGGCGTTGATGATGGGAATTGCGTTTGTGCTTTCACTCTGTTCATCAGCTGATGCATTCGTAGCGGCCTCCTTTTCCCATAGTTTTCTGCCAGGCTCCATACTGGGATTCCTTGTATTTGGTCCCATGCTGGATCTGAAAAATGTTTTGATCATGATGTCCTGTTTTAAACGGAGCTTCGTCGTCACGTATGTCCTGCTTATTTTCGCAGTCGTCTTCAGCCTATGCCTGATTGCAGGCGGATTGATCAGTAAGGGGGGCTTCTGATGAAACGTTTTTTTATCCAAAGACTTGAAGGGTTGCTGCTGCTGGGATTGGGCCTCATGATCTTTAAATTGT
Organism: Bacillus sp. 220_BSPC; assembly: GCF_001054655.1. Taxonomy (NCBI): domain Bacteria; kingdom Bacillati; phylum Bacillota; class Bacilli; order Caryophanales; family Bacillaceae; genus Bacillus; species Bacillus sp. 220_BSPC. Next base: position 8,558 of record NZ_JVPL01000200.1, on the reverse strand, counting down.
ATGTTTCAGGATATTTAACGAAATTGATTGCACCAAAGATGGTCCCATATGCATTGGCGGCACTTTTTGCTTTTTTAGTGATCAGCCTTCTCCGAATGAAAAAACAAAAACAGGGTGAACAACATTGTGATTGCGGATCGAATGGGGAGTCTTCCTCCTCCGCACTGGTCCTGAAATATAGTTTGTTCTTCCTTCCGATTCTGCTGGGCTTCATCCTGACCGACTTTACATTAAGCGGGGAAGTGCTGGCGAAAAGGGGGATGGCGAAGCAGCAGGCACAGATGGTAAGTTCATATGATTCAGGGAAACATGCGAATGGGGAGAAAATCTCCGTAAACGATGATAATTATTTTGAAGTACTGGATGATTTACTGAACAACCTCGATACGATCGAGGGGAAGGAAATAGAGATTTCGGGATTCATATACCGTGAGGATACATTTACGAAAAAACAAATGGCCATCTCCCGCCTCTCCATGTCCTGCTGTGTGGTCGATGCGACGTTATACGGATATATGGTCAACGGGAATGTGGAAGGAATGAAGACGAATGATTGGTATACGATTACAGGGACATTAAAAAAAGGAAGCTATAAAGGGGAACCCGTACCGGTGATCGATTTAAAAGATTCGAAGAAAATAAAGGCACCGGAAGAAGCTTATTTATATGAAAATGTACAAATCATTCAGTAGGATTGGAAAACCCGGCAAAAGAATATTTTGCCGGGTTTCGGTGCCGAAAGGGGGATATTATTTAGCGGAACCCGGAAACGGACGTAAAATCGTGCGCTGCAGTCGAAAAAATCGGGAAACGGCGGCATTTGTTCGGGAGCACGTAACATAGTATAATGGCCTTACCATGGATAAGAGTGTAAGGGGGGATAATCTTGTCTTCAAGTAATCGAAACAATCAAATTGGACCGCCGCGGTTTGCCATTGCCGTTCACTCTTTGGTTTGGCTCGCACAAAGCGAAAAGCTCCTGACAAGTTCGGCAATCGCCTTAAAGGTGAAGTCACACGCCACTTTTTTAAGAAGGGTGATGGCACAGCTTGCAGCTGCGGGGATCGTCGAAACAAAGGAAGGACGGGAAGGCGGTTATAGTTTGAAGGTGCCTGCCTCTCAGCTTACTTTGGCGGATGTGTATCAAGCGGTACGGCCGGAATGTCTTGTTTGTATGGAAACGAGCGAATGCGGAGAGGTTGGGAAACAGCTGGATACGGCTTTGGAGGAAATCATGAACGAAGCCGAAAAGGAAACATTGCGCCTGCTAAAGGGCTATACATTGGAGGAATTCATGAAAAAAGTCGACTTCACCAATTTTGAAAATGAGTGTCTGGGCTAATATCCTTGCAAGAGGATACCCAGGATTATATAATGTGCTTAATGCGATTGCATTTAAAATGAGGAGGTATTTACATGAAGGTGGAAATTTGGTCGGATTATCAATGTCCGTTCTGTTATATAGGTAAGCGTCGATTCGAAGAGGCTTTAATGCAGTTTGAAAATAAAGATCAGGTAGAGGTCTCATTTCGCAGTTTTGAGTTGAACCCAGAGGCTGAGCGGGATATCAATATGACTCAAAATGAAATGCTGGCCAAGAAATACGGCATGTCTCAAGCGCAGGTGGAAGCGAACAGCCAAAACCTGACTCAACAGGCTAAAGAATTGGGACTCGATTATCATTTGGACAAAGTGGTCTTAACGAATTCGTTCGATGCCCACCGCTTGATGCACTTTGCTGAATCAAAAGGTAAAGAGAAAGAAATGAATGAACGACTATTTAAAGCTTACTTTACGGAAGGCAAACATATTGGCGATCATGCTACATTGGCAAGTTTGGCTGAAGAGGTTGGCCTTGAAAAGTCCGAGACGGAGTCCATGTTGGCAGGAACGGCATTCACGGCAGAGGTTAGGGGAAATGAGCAAGAAGGAAGCCTGCTTGGAATTACAGGTGTCCCATTCTTCGTCATTAATCGCAAATATGGAATCTCCGGCGCCCAGCCAACGGAAGCATTCCTCGATACGCTAAAAAAAGTATGGGCTGAGGAAAATCCGCTTACGATCGTGAATGATCCAGCAACAGGCGACGCTTGTACGGACGGTTCTTGTAACGTAAAGGAAAAATAGAAGATATGAAGAAGGAGACCCGAAACTGGGGTCTCCTTCTTTTTACTTAAAAAGGAAATGTCATGTATGGCAATGAATATAGTGTACAGGATGGCTTTTCCAAAAAAAGTCCGAAATGAAAGGGAGTTAAAAGATGTATATAATGATTGGAATACTAGTCTTCGTGATTGCATGTGCAGTAATTGCCAAACTAATTTCCTATAAATATTGGACATGTATTCATACAGCATTCGGGAATGAAAATTATTATAAGGTGGTTGCGAAATTGGAAAGGGAAGGGATACCATTCAAAACGAAGACTCCTATGAATTTAGGCACTGAAAACTTTCAGAATCGCCATGAAACCACTCAATATGATGTTTTTGTAAAAAAAGAACAGGAGCATATTGCCCAAAGGGCGATAAATAAGAATTAACAAAAGGTTAAATCGTGAAAATCGCTGTCCTGATGGCAGCTTTTTTGTATTGACTGAAAAGATAAGATAGGGAATTGAAGCAGGCCATGTTTTGCTTTTTTGGAAACTTACGAGTATTTACTCGAAACTCACGAGTAAAAGCCCGAAACTCACGAGTATTTGTTCCAAACTCATGAGTAAAAGCCCAAAACTCACGAGTATTTGCTCCAAACTCATGAGGGCGGGACTTATGAAAAGCAAAATGCAGCTAATTCATCTTTCCACTGAATTTATATAAGATAAAAGAAAGAAAAAGCGTTGTTTTTGATATGGAATCCGTTTTTTATAGTTTCAAAGACTGAAAATTTGTATAATGGGTGAGATGGATTTAATTGAATGTACATATAGGAGGGGCATGGATGAGTAAGCTTGATGGCAGGACCGTTGCTTTATTGGGGGCGCGGAAGACGGAAGAACTTAGTAAAATCGTTCAAAATCTTGGGGGAGTCCCGCTTGTTCGCCCGGCACAGGGGACCGTTTTCCTTGATGATTCCCATTTGGAAGAGGATGTCACCCGGTTGATGGCAGGGGAGTTCGATTGGATCATTCTCACGACGGGAGTGGGGACGGAATTATTATATAAAACGGCAGTGAAGATGGAAGCGGGAGATCGTTTCATAGAGGCTTTGCAGTCTATGAAAATTGCAGCTAGGGGCTATAAAACGGTTAATATGCTGAAAAAGCTTGGCCTGCAGCCATTAATCCGTGATGATGATGGCAGTACGGCAGGGCTTGTTCGCAATCTGGAAGGCCATCTGCCTGGAGGTGTAAAGGTCGCTTTGCAGCTTCACGGCGATCCGGCGCCTCTTTTGATGAATTGGCTGGATGAACAAAAAGTGGAACATAAAGAAATCCTGCCATATGAACATATAGCGCCTGAAAAAGAAACGATGCAGCAGCTGATCCAAGAAATCCTTGAAGGCAAAATCGATTCGGTTGTGTTCACGAGTGCACCCCAGCCGCGAAATTTAATGAGATTTGTCCGTGAACAAGGCGTGGAGGATAAGATAGTCGGCCTGTTTGCATCAGATGTAATTGCTCTTGCGGTCGGAAAGGTAACGGCGCAGGTGGTGATCGATGAAGGGATTGAGCGGGTTATATATCCTGAAGATCAACGGATGGGCAGTGCGATGGTGGAGCTGGTGAAATATTATCAGGGAATGGCAAGCAGATAGGGGTGAGTGCGGCATGACCAAGGGCAAGGTTTATTTTGTTGGTGCAGGTCCGGGTGATGAAGGCCTGATTACCGTAAAAGGCCAAAAAGCGATTGAAAAAGCGGATGTCATTTTATATGATAGGTTGCTAAATCCCAAACTGTTGGAGGCTGCTGCCTTCGATTGTGAATTGATATATTGTGGCAAGACACCTTATGCTACTGGCATCAGCCAAGGGGAAATCAATGAGCTGCTTGTTTCCAAAGCACTGGAAGGGCATCGGGTCGTCCGTTTGAAAGGCGGTGATCCTGCCGTTTTTGGAAGAGTCGGGGAGGAAGCGGAATCGTTGAAAGATGAGGGAATCCCATTCGAAGTCATTCCGGGGGTTACGTCCAGCATTGCTGCATCCATGTACGCAGGAGTCCCCGTCACACACCGGGATTACGGACGTTCCTTTGCGATGGTGACGGGCCATGACCAAACGAAGAAGGATATAGATTGGAATGGGCTTGTGAGTATAGATACGGTTGCCTTTTATATGGGTGTGGCCAACCTTCCGTCTATCCGCGAAAATTTGATCAATCATGGAAAGCCGGGGAATACACCGGCACTCGTCATTCAATGGGGCACTTATGGAAGACAGGAAAGTGTCGAGGGGACCTTGGATGATATCGTCGAACGGGTAAGTGGAAGGTCGCTTGGCAATCCTGCAATCACCTTGGTCGGGGATATCATTTCACTAAGGGGAAAACTGCAATGGTTCGAAAAGAAGCCGCTTTATGGACAACGGTTTTTAGTGGCCCGGACGGGGACGGCAAAGAGTGCCTTGGCGGAAGCCCTGTATGAACTTGGCGGCGAAGTCATCGAGTTTCCTAAATGGAATGCGGCAAAAGTGAAAATAGAAGAAAGTCAGCTGCTCGCTTTTCTTTCGTATGATCGAATTCTCTTCACCTCGCCTGAAAGTGTCCATGGATTCTTGGATTCACTCACTGAACATGCTATTGATTTCCGTCGGATTTCTTCAAAACTATATGTGTTATCAAGGAAATCGAAAAAGGCTTTACAGCAACGGGGTCTGACGGCCGAGCTCAAATCCGGGATGCCGGATACCGGAACATTGTTAGTTGTTGGGGATCGAAATAGAGATCTTAGAGATCCGGCACATGGGGACGGAGACTATATTCAATCAATCGCTAAATTTGTCGATGAAAGATTCCTTGAAATCTTTCCGAGAATGCTGGATGGGAAAGCTGTAGGAACAGTACTATTTTCGAATCGGCATTCAGTCGATATGCTGATGCAATATGGGAACAAGGCAGACGTGGATGTTGAAGCGCTGCTAAAACAAGCCTCCATCGGGGTGATCGGGGAAAGTACCGGCAATAGACTTCAAGACTATGGATTTACATCTGATATGATGCCGAAAGAACCGTCTGTCGAACAATTGGTGGATTTGATTGTGAATAGGAATGTTTGTTAGGCTCTGCTAAAAACAGAGTCTATTTCCTTTGGAGGGCGTCGTTATTCACCTTCTATTAATATTGTTGGCGTTCAGTGTTGGGGCCAATCGTGTTATCATTTAATTACGGGACATCACGGAGTACGAAAAGCCCTCACTTACTGCTTTTATTGGCCGGAATTCATTCAAGGACAGGAGGTGACTTCATGTTTAATATTGGTGATATTTTATGGCAATTATTCTACCTTGCCCTACTTGTTCTGTTATTCTTTATGGTTGTGAAGGCGGTCCGTTTCTTTATAAAGCATATGACAAAAATGAATAACCTGGAAAATAAAAGAGATGAATTACATGAACGATTGAAAAAGAAGGATGAATGAAGGCGAGGCAGGGGAGCGTTAAACGTATTTGGACGAATTCACCAAATGGACACTCAACTTTGAGGAGTAAGGAATAAAAGTCTTTTATTCCTTCACAGATTGGGTATTATATATACGTGACTTTTCCAGGGAGGCGAAGTAAATGAAACGGACATGGGAATACGTATTAAGTATCATAGGTGTGAGTATCGCCGCGATTTTTTTAATCGTGACGATCATATCGGCCGTCTATCTCAACAGTATCGATTTGAAAGAAATGGTGGACAACTCATTAATGACAGATTCTCAGGAGTTTTCCTCATCTGAGATAGATATGTCAGTCAAATTTTTCATGGGCTTATTATGGGCTGGGATCATATCGCTGTTCATTGCCTTGGCAGGCGGTTTGATCGCTATCTTTCTATTAAAGGGCGGCAAGGCGAAGGGAGCCGGAATCTTATTGATCATTACGGGCATTCTGACGATTTTTCATGTTTGGCCGCTTATCTTCTTCATCATACCGGGTATCATGTGCCTTGTAAGGAAGCCGAAGGAAACGGTGGAAGTGATCGAATGATCCGGCATCATACATAGTTTTGTGATTTGAAAACAAAGGAGCTTTCCCGATAATGCGGGTAAGCTCCTTTTATGCTGTAAGGATATTTAAGGGGGAAATACCTTATTATACCTGCAATCACCAGTCTATCATGTTACTATTATTATAGATTTAAATATAAATAGACTGGAGTTCGATCGATGAAGATACCTTTAATGAAGATTGGGGCACTGACCTGTTTAACACTCGGTTTGTACAATGGACAGGCTTTTGCGGAGTCTGGAATAACCAATGCGTGTTCATCATTCGGTGAGATTCAACCCAATGAAAATCCTTCCCATAAGCAGATTAACTGCTTACTGACGAATGCGGCAATAGAGGCTGAAATCCCCCCTGAAGTGGTAAAAGCGGTGGCTACGCAGGAAAACGGGGATTGGAGGCAATTTAATGAGGATGGTAAACCGATTATATCCGACGATGGCGGCATCGGTCTAATGCAGCTTACCAATAAAAGTGGGTATGACCAGAAAAAGCTGGGAAATGATATAGTCTACAATATCGGGGCAGGCGTCGAGGTCCTGAGTGGCATGTATTCAAGAAGGGATTTGCCCAAGATCAAAGGTGCAGGACGCAGGGTCATCGAAAATTGGTATTTCCCTGTAATGGCATACAATGGGACAAAACCGGTGAACAGTCCACTTTACCAGGAAAACGGACAAAGAAATGCAAATGCCTACCAAGAGGAAGTTTTTGCTGAGATAGAAGGACAAAGTTATTTAACTGTTACAAAACTGGCAAAATATCCATTCAAAACATCGGACTTTCAATATGATCGGAATAGCACTGAAAATATCATCTTTAAAAATCTTGAATACACACTGACAGATCAAACGCATGATTCAGTTTATTGGTTCAGGGCAGGAGACAAAGTGGTGACATCTTCAAGCGCGAATATCAGGAAAGAAATAAACAATACCGAAGGTGCAGTACGTGTGCCGCCAAATACAAGCTTGATCATCACTGGGAATTTTGACTATCACGAATCTAAGGGAAATAAATTTGTCTTTTACCCCGTACAAACGGCAGACAAAAGTATTAAGGGGTATGTTTCATCAGCTTACATCTCCAATCGGCCATCGATTGTCAAGGATACGAATAAGCCTGTGATTTCAGGGACTGCCGGTAAATCGATTCCATTCAACTCAACTTTCAATCCTAAAACCGGCGTAAAGGCGAAGGATGATAAAGATGGTGACCTAACGAATGTCATCCGAGTTGAAGGTAAGGTCGATACCAAGAAAGTGGGCACCTATAATTTGACTTATACGGTAGCTGACAAAGCTGGGAATGTTTCCAAGGTCACAAGGAAAATAACCGTTTATGATCAAGTCAAGCCTGTGATATCAGGTGCCGGGAACAAAACCATCAAACTTAATTCTTCATTCAATCCAAAAACAAACGTGAGTGCGAAGGATAATGCCGATGGAAATTTGACTAGTAAAATCAAAGTGACGGGTACAGTCAATACGAAGAAAAAGGGGACCTATACATTGAAGTATACGGTCACAGATTCATCGAAAAATGCGGCGACGGTCACAAGAAAGATCACGATAGATGGCACCAAGCCAGTCATCTCGGGAACCAATAGTAAAACCGTTGGCTATTATTCGACATTCAGCCCTAAATCGGGCGTATCTGCGAAAGATAACCTGGATGGCAACATGACAAGTAAAATAAAGGTGACAGGTACGGTGAATACAAAGAAAAAAGGTACGTATACATTAAAGTATACAACCACTGATTCATCGAAAAATACGGCGACAGTCACAAGAAAGATCACGGTAGACAGCACAAAGCCGGTCATTTCCGGTGCCAAGAGCAAAACCATTGCCTATAACTCGACATTCAATCCTAAATCAGGTGTATCCGCAAAAGATAATCTTGATGGAAGCTTAACAAGTAAGATCAAAATAACAGGGACTGTGAATACGAAGAAAAAAGGCACCTATACACTGACTTACACAGTTACGGATAAATCGAAGAACAAGGCGGAAGTAAAAAGGAAAATCACCGTTAAATAGAAGGCCAAAAAGGATTCCCTGAATAGGGGAACCCCTTTTGAAATTCCTTTGAATTTTCACCTAAAGTTAAGAGATTGGGACTCTACGAGCCCACTATGTTAGGCCATTTTTGGACCTTCCATGTCCAATTGGCAATCTTCTTTAAATTAATGGTAGCCTCCATTTACCAAATGGTTCGGTGGCACCAATTGATCTAAAGTAATCATTTCAAGTGATCTCGCTGAATAGAAACATGTTTAGAAGCATCCTCATCACCTCAAGTTTGAATACTTCTATTTTAAAACAAAAATGGTCTAGGCAAAAGTGTTCTATCTAAAATTAAAACAAAGTTGATTGGAACGGAAGGTACGAGACTCCTGCGGGAAAAG
>NZ_JVPL01000199.1:0-20870 GCF_001054655.1 Bacillus sp. 220_BSPC | reverse complement strand
AAAGCAATCGCACTAATTGAGGCGTCCCAGCAGTCCTATCCAGCTGTTTCTTCATCGGATGTTTTGTGTGAGCAACAACGGTCATACGCTAGACGTTATCAAGAACTTCTCCAACAGAAGGAACAATGTATTAATGATATGGTCCAATTAGCAGAAAAACGCAGCGAATACAAGGTGATCTTGAGTTTTCCAGGCATTGGCCCCAATACAGCAGTTCGCTTAATAGCAGAAATCGGAGACATCCACCGTTTTGAGAATAACAAACAATTAAATGCTTATGCGGGTATTGACATACGCCGATTCCAATCAGGAAAAACCTATTTTAAGGACAAAATTAATAAGCGTGGTAATAAACACTTACGAAAACTGCTGTTCCTAATAATTCAGAACATGATTAAACAGAGACGTTACGGACGGAATCATATCGTTGAGTATTACGACAAATTAAAAACGCAACCCTATAACAAATGTCATAAAGTTGCGTCCATCGCCTGTGTGAATAAGCTTTTGAAGAACATCTTCTTTCTTATTTCACACAATATGAACTATGATTACGGGTTGGCCTCCAAATCATAGTTTTATAAATAATAACATAATCAAATGACCTAGTAAAAAAATCCAAGTTGGCTAGGTCTATTTTGTATACATATATTTAACAATTCGTCACCCAATTATTATTAGTAACCCTGAACACTCTGTACATTCTAAATACTAATAAATTAATTCAAACAAAGACATTGACTAATCGTAAGAAAGGCATGAGCCCGGTAGATAAACCGGGTTCATGCCCTCTAAATGCCTAACATTTTGGTACACTTCAGTTCAAAGGTTCTGTTTTTGAAAAAGGATGTTGGGACATACCTCTGGAGAGTCATACCATAAGAAGGAAGCCAATCGGAGGCCTTCTTAAAGTGCAAACTCAATTATTAGTTGTAGAAAATAGCTTTATAGGGTCCAATCGATAAGCAATCCAGCTTGAGCTAATCCACCGCCGAAACCATATAATAAAACCTTCTCACCACCAAGGAGCTTCCCTTCTTTTATCCCTATTTCCAAAGCTAATGGAATTGTTGCTGAAGAAGTATTTCCATACTCCACTAGGCTATATAAAGTTCGTTCGATTGGAAAGCCGCTTCTTTCACATATTGACTCGATCATTCTTAAATTTGCACTATGCGGCACGAACCAATCAACATCATTCAATTGATATTCAGCATTTTTCATCACAGTTTGCATTCCTTTTGGAACGGTCGTGACAGCCCATTTATAAACCTCACGTCCATTTTGTACAAGGTTGCCGCTATCATTTAAGTCTTCACCATTTATGCGTGTCGATAGGTTTGTACTATATAAATGTTTTCCGCCTTCACCCTCCGAATATAAATGTGAAGAAAGAAAACTTGGCTGTTTTTCATCATATTCTACAAGAACTGCTCCTCCGCCATCTCCAAATAAAATACAAGTGGCTCGATCTTCATAGTCCATAAGTTTTGATAAAGTATCCGCTCCAATAACTAGGATTTTCTTATTTAATCCCGATGTTACTAGTCCATTAGCTACATGCAGCCCATAAGTAAATCCTGCACAGGCAGCGTTTAAATCAATAGCTCCAGTATTCTTAATGCCTAGCTTTGCTTGGACTAAAGATGCTACACTTGGAGTGTTGAAATCAGGAGTAAAGGTACAGACAATGATCATATCAACATCTTCGACAGATTTATCATACCGTTCCATTAGATCCTTTACAGCTTTATAACCGATATCACTAGTAAACTCCTCTTCATGTGCAATTCTTCGTTCTTTAATACCGGTACGTTTAACAATCCATTCATCATTGGTTTCAACCATTTTTTCTAAGTCTTTATTTGTTAACCTTTTTTCAGGAACATACGAACCTATCGCAGTAATACGTGCTTTGGATTTGAACATAGAATAGCCACCTCGTGTGTATGAATTGCATCATTTTATAACTTGATATTAACACCTGGTACTAATTATAAAGCAAAAAAAATCTTATGCAACTAACCGTTACATTAAAAAAGAGCGGGGCGGGGCAAAGCAGCTTTAAAGTAAAGCACCTGTTAGTTTAATACAATCTTTAGAGAGAATGCCAAAAGTCATCTTCAAGACATTTCCTCTAATAATATTAAATTCTGCTTGCCTTACTGAACTTGTCAAAAAAATCCACACTCCTTAGTTGAAGCAGATCTTACTTATTTATGATGACGACAGATTTGATCTTGCCTTTCGAGGTTTTGTTCGACTGCATATGTAGTGCCCCATTCACACATTGTATTTAATACAGGTACAAATGATTGACCTAACTCAGTTAAACTATATTCTACTTTTGGTGGTACTACTTTATATACTTCTCTTCGGACAAGCCCATCTCTTTCCAGCTGCTTTAATTGGTCGGTCAAGACTTTCTGGGTTATGGCCGGTATTAGAATATAAAACTCTTTTGTCCTCATTGGTTTTTGACTCAGAAAAAAGAGAATTAAGCATTTCCACTTTCCTCCTACAGTATTCATGAAAATATTTATTCCCGTATTTAGACTCTTCATTCCTCATTCCTCCTGAATAGGCACATAAAGGTGGCTATGCCACATTATTGTGCGTTATTTTCTTCTACATCATGGGTCCATTATACTCTGATTATAAATCAAATATAACATTGGGAGTGAACACGATGAGTGTAAGAGAGACTATAGAAAAAAGACGTTCCGTAAGGCAGTATGATCCCCATTATAAAATTAGTCCAGAAACGTTGGCGACACTTATTGAAGGAGCCAGTAAATCGCCTAACGGAAACAATATTCAAGCAACACGATACCTGGTTATAGATGAACCATATTTAAAGAATTTGTTACTGCCCATCGCTTTTAATCAACAACAGGTAATTGAAGCCTCAGTACTGGTTGTTATACTAGGTGATTATCAAGCATTTGAAAAAGAAAATATCATAATGATACATGAGGATGAATTTCAAAAAGGTTATTTTGACGCATCAGTAAGAGATTATCTAACAAACGCGGCAATCAATTATTATCTAAATAAATCAAAAGAAGATTTAAAGGTTGAATTAATAAGAGACGCAAGCCTGGCGTCAATGTCGTTAGTTTTATTGGCGAACGAGGCAGGTCTTGAAACCATTACAATGTCCGGGTATGATTCCGAACAATTAAAGTCAGCCTTAAACATTTCCGATAGGTATTTAGATGTTATGCTTATTGCCATGGGGAAAGGAATGAAAGAAGGTCACAAAACAGTAAGACACGATGTTAACAAAGTCATTTATAAAAACAAAATATAGTGAGTGTATTGGAAAGAGGGTTAAAAAGAACCCTCTTCCTCTTTCTTCTTAATCTTTCGTAAAACTTTAGTGTTTTAGCTAGCTTGTAGTAGGTTACCGCGAGCGCAAGGGCAAGAACTGTTCCTTTGACGATATCCATCGCATAATACGGAACGGACATCCATGATCAGCCCATTTTGAAGGATTCCGATCAGGACTGCACCGATGAAGGTTTCAAAGGCATTCGGTTTTCCCGCTCCTAAAACGGAGGAACCCAATGAAGGCTGCCGCGACGGTATTAATAGCGGGATCCTGAATTGATTTCCGATTTCATGCCCCTTAAAGCAAGGACAATTCCCCCGATTGCAGCAAATAAAGCTGAAATAGATAGATATTAACTGATATCCCGGAAATTCTAGCCGCTTCCTTATTTCCCCCAATCTAAAAAGGAATCAATCACATCTCTTACAAATTCCCATTCCAGGCGCTTTTGTTTAAAGCCTTCTTCACCCACTGATGTAAGTCTGTAATATTTTCTTCACAAACAATTTTTGGCTAATTCAAAGCCGTACATATCCCTCCTATGTAAAAGTGACAGGATGAGCGGGTCTATCTGACCTTTTAAGTTTCCCTTATTAACATCTTCCTCATATTGGAATTTACAGATTGTTTTTTTAGTTATACCTGATTTAACACTCTCCTTTAGGTAAGTACCTATACTAAAAGTGCATACTTACGTACTTGCAGAGTGCAATTTATACTTAAAATAAATAATAATTAAGGAGGAGAAATCTTTGAAAACTCTTGTTATCATAGCACACCCCAGTCTAGAAACATCCCTCATAAATAAGCGATGGGTAGAAGCGCTAAGGAAATATCCGGAAAAGTATACAGTACACGAATTGTATAAGGTTTACCCTGACGGAAACATTAATGCGGAAAAAGAACAGCAATTAATCGAATCGCATAGTAATCTTGTTTTACAGTTCCCTTTTTATTGGTTTAATTGTCCGCCTCTCCTAAAAAGATGGCTTGACGATATTTTTACTTATGGTTGGGCTTATGGTTCAAATGGAGGGGATAAATTAAAGAATCGCAAAGCTGCTTTAGCTGTATCAGCCGGAATTAACAAAGAGGATTATAGTGAAGAAGGAAGATATCGCTATACACTTGAACATTTATTATCTCCCTTTGAAACTACCTTCCTTTACTGCAATGCAGATTATCGTTCATTCTTTGCGTTTTATGGTGCTGAAAATGAGCCATCCGTGAGCGAATTGGAAAAAAGCGCACAAGATTATTTGAATTTTGTCGATAACCTTTAATAGGCAGTTCATTAAAGAAGTATTTCCTTGTCAGGGAAATACTTCTTTTGATTTAATCAAAATAGCTACACCTACTGCTGTTTAGTCTCCTGAACTGGCAAACTGTTTTTCTCTCCCCACTCGCACATCATATTTAACAATGGGATGAGAGATAGACCACGTTCAGATAATGAATATTCTACTTTTGGAGGTATTTGGGGGAATTCCTTGCGTATGATAAGGTCGTCTGCCTCCAACTCTTTTAACATGATGCTTAGCGTTTTAAAGGAAATGGTACCGATACTTCGCTTCAGCTGATTATGACGCATGACCTTATTTTCAGACAGCCAATACATTATGATCATTTTATATTTGCCGCCTATCAAGGACAGCGTATATCCAAAGCCAGTTTCATTCGGTTTCACACCTGCCGGAACACAGGTTTCGCGCATAAGTCTACACTCTCCTTTAGATAAGTATATGATATGGATGTTCATACTTTACAATAGATCATTATCAATCTTATTAAAAGGGAAATAAGGTTCCTATAAAGATTACAATTGCGGTCAATCTTTATACTCCAACAATGAGGGTTCAAAAAGTGCTCCTGCCACCATTTTAGCGTAAGTAAAATAATGACGATCTCCTTAACCCATCCCTTTTTAAAAAGGAAAAATCCTGTTGCATTACAACAGGATTTTTTTGGATTTTTGTAGAGTAACGCACGAATACATTTTAATGTTTTTGCTTGTAATAGGTTACCGCGAGCGCAAGGGCCAGCACTGTTCCTTTGACGATATCCATCGCGTAATACGGAACGGACATCATGATCAGCCCATTTTGAAGGATTCCGATCAGGACTGCACCGATGAAGGTTCCAAAGGCATTCGGTTTTCCCGCTCCTAAAACGGAGGAACCAATGAAGGCTGCTGCAACGGCATCCATTAAATAGGGGGATCCTGAATTGATTTCCGATGTCATGACCCTTGAAGCAAGGACAATTCCCCCGATTGCAGCAAATAGAGCTGAAATCAGATAGGCAAGTATTTTGTATTTATTAACCGATATCCCAGAAAGTCTCGCTGCTTCCTTATTCCCCCCAATAATGTACATATAACGACCGTGCTTCGTATAAGTCAAAAAGATATGGGTCGCTATCACAATGACGGCCATGATCAGGATTATCCATGGTACTTGGCCAATTTTGGCGAAAAACGGGCTGATCAGTCCTGTTGCGAATGTCCCGTCGGGCATGACCATATTTTGCGAAACCGTGGCCCCTTTTGTATAAGTAAGGGCAATTCCCTGAATAATGAACATGGTAGCCAATGTCATCAGCATGTCGGGAATTCTTAATTTAACGATCATGAATGAATTCAAAGCCCCTACGAAAAGTGAGGCACCGACCGCAGCTAATATGGCGATGAATGTATCCTGGGAAAACCAGACAAACATCGAGATGACGATGGCATTGGCCAATGATGCGACGGAGCCCACGGAAAGGTCGAAGCCATCCACGGTCAGTGATATCGTAATGCCGATCGCAATGATGGTCACGATTGAAATGGAACGCAGGATGTTTATCAGGTTAGACGTTTGGATGAAAGATGGATTGGATACGGCGAAAATTCCAATCAGAATGATAATCGTCAATATTGTGCCGTATTTATAGAAAAAGTCGAATAGTTCCACCTTTTTCTTCGCTTTCGCTGTCTGTGTAACAGGAATGGGTATGCTCATCCTATTTACCTCCTGTTGAATAGAATAGTAGTTCTTCTTCATTCGTTTTGCTTGTTTCTAATTCGATGACAGTGCTCCCGTCATATAACACATAGGTCCGGTTGGTAATGCCCATGATTTCGGAAAGCTCGGAGGATGCATAAATGATCGCTTTTCCATTCCTTGCAAGCTTTGCAATCAATTCGAATATATCCTTCTTGGCTCCGACATCGACCCCTTTCGTTGGTTCATCGAATATGTATACATCCGCATCTGCCATAAGCCATTTTCCAATGGCAACTTTTTGCTGGTTACCACCGGATAGGTTTTCGACCTTCACTTCCCCTGAAGGAGTTTTAATGCCGAGACTTGCGATCGTTTCCTTCGCCTTTTCCTTTTCCGCCTTACGATCGACGATACTGAATGTTTTGCAGAATTTTCCGAGACTGGCTGCAGTCAAGTTTGCCGAGACTGATTCCTGTACAAGGACCCCTTCTTTCCTGCGTTCCTCAGGTACAAGTGCCAGCCCGCTTTTTACTGCTTCATGCGGTGATTTCAGAGAAAGCTTTCGACCATTCAGGATGACTTCACCCGCTGTGATGGACGTATGACCGAAAAGGGTTTTACATAGCTCCGTTTTCCCAGCCCCGACCAACCCAGCCAAGCCGATTATCTCGCCTGCTTTAATATTCAGACTGACATTCTTAACTTTCTCGGCATCTGACAATCCGTTCACTTCCAGAATTACGTCTCCAATCGAAGCATTCACTTCAGGAAACTGTTCATCCATGGTTTTCCCGAGCATGTTCTCTACCACTTCGGTACGGGTTATGTCCTCGATTTTTCGACAAGTGACACGCTCCCCATTCCTCATGATCGTAATTTCCTCACAGATTTCAAAAATCTCAGGCAGACGATGTGAAATGAAAATGATTGCCACGCCTTTTTGCTTTAATTCATTTACAATTCGAAAAAGTTCCGTCGTCTCCGTATGACTTAACGGAGCAGTTGGCTCGTCGAGAATCAGGAATTTGCATTCTGTCGAAACGGCTCTTGCTATCAGGACCATCTGTTTTTCAGCCAAGGTAAGATCTCTAACCAGCTTTTTCGAAGGGACATGAATTTTCATATCTTCAAGAATAGAAGTGGCTTTGTTGTGCAGTTCTTTCCATTGTACCCTTTGTTTTTTCCCCATGTTTTGGACCATATCATTCAACATTACATTTTCCCCAACTGTTAAATAAGGGATGAGGGCGGTATCCACTTCCTGATAAACTATTTGAATGCCCTGTTCCTGAGCAGCTTTTGGCGAGCGGATATCCCGCTTCATCCCATCAATAAAAATGTCACCTGAATAATGAACATGGGCTCCCGATAAAACTTTCATTAACGTCGATTTCCCTGCTCCGTTTGCACCGACCAATGCGTGGGCTGTTCCTGATTGTACGGAAAAATCAACATCACTCAGCGCCTTCACCCCCGGAAATTCAATCGAAATCTTCTTCATTTCTAGTTGCTTGCCCATGTCCATTCCCCCTTATAGAACAGACACTCCCTTCGCTGGAAAGAGAGTGTCTCTTTTTATTTTTTATAATGATCTTTCAAAACCTTCATCCAATCTTCTTCAAATTCCGTCGATACACCCCAGCCATCGACAATATCAGACAGGTTTGCCATGTTTACCGCTTCTTTTGAAGCTTGGATTTGCTTTTGCGAAATAAGTGATGCCTCCAAATCATATGTTTGCGGCGTTTCTTCGCCAGCTAATTTTTTAGCCAATATCCTCATATTCACTGCACCGATCAACTTGGGATCGACTGCTGCCGTGTAGGACCATGAGCTATCAGCCGATTGGATCTCCTGGAGATCTGCATTCGAAACATCAATTCCATATATCTTCACTTCATCGCGGCCCGCTTCTTTAATCGCCCGGGCTGCACCGATAGCAAAGGCATCCCATGTTGCGAAAATGGCGTCCAATTTACCTTTAGGGTATTTATTCAGCATTGCGGCTACAGCATTTTGTGTCTGCACCGAAGTATCAGCGGATGCCACTCCGAATCTTTCGACTTCTTTAATCCCAGGATTTTCTTTTAATTTTTCCTGATAGACTGCATTTCTTCTTACCATTGGAGGAAAGCCATCCACCCAAAGATATGCAATTGCCGCTTCACCTTTCTGTTCTTTTATCAGTTTATCGAAAGCCAGTGTTGCCAGCGCTTCATCATCTTGTGAAGTTAATGTCACGCCCTCTATTTTAGATAGGTCGCTTATTGAATCGAATGTGACAACGCTTTTACCTGCATCAACCAACTTCTGAACGTCATTTACAGTTGCGGCATCATCACCATGTGAAATGATATAGCCGTCGTAATCTTCCTCCAAAGCTTGTGCTATCGCATCATGGAATTTAGCCGTATCACCATTGGCTGTGTACGTATCCACTTGAAACCCCAGTGCTTCTCCTTCTTCTTTCGCCCCCGCCAGGTATTGGGCAGTATGATCATCACCGCCAATTTTACGGATCACCTTGATTTTGGCTCCATCGCCATCAGCAAATCTCTCCGGGACATTTTCAAATGATACTTTTTCTTCTTTCTTCGATTCTGTGGAACTCTGCCCTGCAGAGCAACCCGTTAAAAGCAAAGCCGAAGCGATGGCAGAAATGAATATCCCTTTAATAGACCTTCTCATCTTGTTTCCCTCCATGTTTTCTCATTAGTCTTATCAGTTAAGTCGGTGTAAATCCCAAAATAAAAACCTCTCTAATATAGAGAGGTTTAATCGGCTGTTTTGCAGACTTGTCCCTCTCTTATCTGTCAAAACATTTCTGTTTTGCAGGATTTAGCACCAATTCCTAATGGAACGGTTGCTGGGCATCTTAGGGCCAGTCCCTCCGCCACTCTTGATAAGAGATATATTGTGTTACGTTTTCGTAATTATCACTTTATAGGGATATAGTCGTAAAGTCAATAGATTTTTGAATATTTGAAATGTTTCCCGTTATTTTTATTTTCTTTGAAGCTGGGCTAGACGCTTTTTCTCGATTTTTTCAAGCCTCTCCAACTGCCTTAATTTCACTTCGAACAACGTGATCGGATCACGGTAAACTTCCGGATTTTCTTTCATATGCTCCAATGCAGCCTGGTAGTCTTTTATTTCAGTCTGCGTCTGCTCTATCGTTTTTTGAAGTAAGGCAAATGAACTGCGATAGAAAAGTGAGATGTCCCGATCCAATGATTTTTCAAACAATCCAAATTGGGTTAGGAAACGTTCCGTGATCATTTCGGCAACATCCAGGTAATCTTCACTTTCCAGGTATTTCTTGTAACGATTGTACATATTGGCCTTATTTTGCGGTATCGCCCCAAATAGCTTCCCTGCTCCTTTAAGCAGCAATTGTGATGGAGTCCTGCGCAAAAGGATATTAACGTTTTCGATGCGGATACTGCTTGTCATCCGGTCGGCATCACGGCGCCAGTCATCCAACACCCTGAAGTCACCTGCCAGTGTAATCCGTTCTTCTTTGTATAATTCATTGAATCCGGCACTCATCTCATCCATGAACTGCTGGCTTTGTGAGAACTCCATTTGGGAACTGGCAATCCAGTCTTGAAGAGAACGGTAATATTGAGGCATGATCTTGTCAGAAATGAAGTTTTGAATCCGCTCATTCATTTCCTGGTTTAACTGTACATGGACCTGACTGAAATCACTGCTTTCCGTTAACGATTTAGAGCAATCCCTCAGTAATTCAGGAATATTTGAATAAAGCTGACTTTTCACTTCGTCCTTAAGCGAACGATACGACCTTATGATATTTTCACTTTTTTCTTTTTCCAGATCAGCCAGTTGATTGACCGCTCCATTCAGTTTGACTTCCATCTGCTCATTCCAAGAGATGGAATGCTCGCATTTCCGCTCATTGGCTGTCCGTTTTTCTAATAGATAAGATAAAGTTTTACGAATGAATGCCAGGATTTTTTCAGATCTTCTTTCCTTCCAATTATCATCTTGATAATTCGATTGAAGGAAGGCTGAAAGGTCCTTCAATTGCTGCCTGCTGTCATAATGTTTGGAGAAAGCGAACACTTTCGCATTCGGAAAATATGCATTCACTTTATCCCATGTTTCGTCTTCCATCCGGACTGCGACCTGATCACTGTATATCGTATCCATTTTATTTAATAGGAAATGGATCGGCAGTTTCGGAGCCATCATTTGAATTTCCAATAACAGATCCCTTTCGCTGCCGGTGAAAGGAGCCCGGGCGTCAAGAACGAACATCAGGCCATCACTGCCATGTAAATAGCCTTGGAAATCGGATTCCACGCTTTGTTCCCCATTGAACCCCGGTGTATCCAATAACCGCAGATGATTATTTCTTAGGTAGTCACTGATGATTGTCACATCGACAATAGTCCCGCGCTGACGGCGTGTTTCATCCAAATCAGTTAGCTCCTCGACAACTTTGCTATCTGTATCGGTAATTTCAAGGATTTCCAAATCATCCCCATCTTTGACACTTACTAGGGAAGAGTGGTCCTCAGCAGCAATGCTCTCGCCAACGATTGACTGAATAAAGGATGTCTTGCCATTTCCTGTACTTCCTGCAAGAAGGAGATTGAAATTCCTGGTATCCTTAAGCCCCTCCACCATCCATTTAAGCTTATTGCCAACCCTTAAATCATTATCTTCAGCCCACTGGATAATGGAATTGAACAGTTTCTCTCCCGCTTCCAGTCCGCCTCCCAATTTAGGCGATTTCGAAAGCAGGCTCTCTGCATCCTGAATGACCAGCGCATTGACCGTATCCGGGAAGATTTCATTCCAGGACAACGTGGATGCCGCCGCAAACAGCGAAAGCTCCCCGTCTGCGATTTTGAGCCAGTTTTCCAGCAACCTTGGCACGACAGGACTTAATTCTTTGATTAGATGCGTTCCTTCTAACAGACCTGCATACGCATCCCTGTAATAGACGGAAAGCTCATCCCATACATCCGCATGGTTCAATTCGATGGTATCTATCAAATTATTAATCACTCTTAACCATTCGAAATAAGAATCCGTATATTTATAATTTTTCCAAAGGGCAACCGTCATTTTCTCGAAACGTTCCTGGTCGAGTGTGTATAGCGAACCAAGGACAGTTGAGAAATAATCCGGCTCCATCGATTGGGCAACACCCTGCTGGATATACGTTTTCAGCACATCGAACCAGCCCATTGAATCTGTACGGATACTTTCATTCGCCGCTAATACCACCGCACTGTTCCAATCCTTTTGCTCTTCAAAAAAGGCGCGTGCGATTTCCGTGACATTCGGGTAGTCCGGTTGAAACTCGACTGCTTCTTTCACGACTTTGGAAGCCAAATCATTTCTCGATTCCACTATGTACAGGGAAAACAGCTGCAAAAGAACTTCTGTTTTCAAGACAGCTTCATCCGTATCGACGGATTTATAGATATCCTCTGCGGTTGAATACATTTCCAATTCAAAATACGCATCAGCGATGTTTTTCTTCGCCCATGAACCAAGTTCCCCTTCTATGTTTTCCCATTTAAAAATGGCTGCTTCATAGTCATGGTGCTGAAAATATACCTCTCCTTGAGCAAATCTAATTGCGGTTAAATCGGATCTTTCCTTTTTTTGTTCCACGAGAAACATTTCACCCAAAGCTTGAATGGGGTGCTTCCTTGTATCCTCAAGCATCGTTTCATAATATTTTTTTCCGATCAGACGTTCGTCCATCTTTATTCCTCCGATATATTTCATATTTTCAATTAAAGGATAATCACTGATTCTATTAGACTTATAGCAGACCTAATTTTCAATTTATAGGTTCCTTTAGTTAAAAAATCATTTACAAAACCTTAAAATGTTATTTTAGCAAAACAATATGGTAACAACATGTCACCACTCTTACAATTTTAAAACAGAAACAACTGGAACTGTAATGTTTTTAATAAACCGATACAAAGATGTCATTTCCATTTTCGAGAAAATATGTTTTTCTAGTCTAACCACATATCAGCTAGAAGTGAGCGAACCATTCTTCATCCCTCTAAATGACCAGAAGCCCAGACCTCCAACTTACCTATAAACGGTAAAAAACAAAATCGCCCTGCCTCTTCCATTACTTAATCACCAATTTTGCATTCATATAAAAAAGCAGTACCCTCATTCATAAAAGGTAACTGCTCAATGATAAGCTCCGAACAGTACTTGTCCTTTGACGAATTAGGATTATACCCCTGTACGCTTACGTTGGTTATTCGGCTTTTTGGTCAACTGGCTTTTAAGCTGTTTCGTTTTCTTCACAACGCCTGTTTCCAGTTTATCTTTACTTGATCCCGCTTGCTTTTGAGCCAGTTTTTGTTTGACTGCATCCGCCAGGCTTAATTTTTTGTTTTCAGACATACTGTTGTCTCCTTTAGTGTTCTGCTTCTATTATAATATAGTTGCGATTAGAAAGATAATAGGGAGTAATATCCTATTCTTCTTCAAAAAACACTCTTAATAAAGGAGGTTTCGCCAAATGGGGACTAATTTCCTGCTCCTTTAAAAGGATTAATGATAAATTATGTTGACTTCATAATCAGAATTTGCTAAATTATCTTTATATTATAAAATCTATGAAGAGAAAGAGTAAGATGAGAACCCTGTTCCACAGAGAGTCGACATGTGGTGGAAGTCGATGTCCAAGGCCTATCCGAAAATCATCTCTGAGATGCAAAGCTGAAAATGCAGTAGGCTTTGACGGGTTTCCGCCGTTACAATGGATCACGTATGAATTCGTACGTTGACTGAGTGCCGCAGCTTCTTTGAAGTGCGGAATATGGGTGGTAACGCGAGCACAAACTCGTCCCTGATTTTTCAGGGGCGAGTTTTTTATTTGCACAAAACACTTTAATTAGCCTTTTTCAGGCCAGTCGGCGGGAGTTATCATTTTAAAAAAAGGAGAAATCACCATGAAAAAAACAGACACATTATTTATCGGCCTTATGCTTTTCTCAATGTTCTTCGGAGCCGGGAATCTCATATTCCCTCCATTTTTAGGAGCATCTTCTGGAACTTCTTTCTGGCCAGCCATTGCCGGTTTTGTCGCCACCGGAGTCGGCCTGCCAATTTTGGTGCTTCTTGCAGTCTCACTTGTTAAAGGCGGGGCACAAACCATCGGTGCCCGAGTACATCCCCTATTCAGCACGTTGTTCATGGTCGTAATCTATTTAAGCATCGGGCCGTTTCTGGCCATTCCGCGGAATGCAAATGTTGCCTATGAAATGGGCTTCAAGCCGTATCTTGGCGACTCTGTGGATCAACCACTATTTCTATTCATGTTCACAACCATATTTTTCATCATCGTTTATGCCATTTCATTGAACCCGGAAAAAATGGAAACCTTCATGGGACGCTGGATCACGCCCGTTCTACTTTTGTCCATGGTCATTCTCTGTGTCGTTGGGTTCTTAAAGCTTGATGCTCCTTTCCAAGCTCCAACCGAAGCATATGCTGCAGGAGCCTTTTCAAAAGGGTTCATCGAAGGCTACAACACGATGGATGCTCTAGCTGCCTTGGCCTTTGGGATCGTCATCCTTACTTCAATCCAGCAAAGGGGGATTTCCGAACGAAAACAATTGACGAGATATACAGTAAAAGCGGGTCTCATCGCTGGCGTTTTGCTTTCTTTAGTTTATATCTCCTTAGGTGTAATGGGAGCACGCATGGCGGCCGGTGGGTCATTCGAAAACGGAACGGATATCCTCACTGTCGCATCCACCCTTTTACTAGGAACCGGCGGGAAGGTCCTTCTTGGCATCATTTTCACTTTGGCATGCTTCACCACCGTTGTCGGGTTGACGACTGCTTGCGGACAGTATTTCTCAAAACTTTTCCCAAGGCTGAAATATAAAACCGTCATTCTGATTGTAACAATCGTCGGTTTCATCCTTTCAAATATGGGTCTGAATCAAATTCTGAAAGTATCGGTACCATTCCTTGTGATGGCTTATCCGCTAACGATCGTCCTGATTGTCCTGACATTCTTCAGCCGCCATTTCAAAAACCAGAAGAAGGTTTATCGCAGTGCAATGACTTTCACAGGAGTTTTCGCCTTGATGGATGGGCTGAATGCTTTCGGCTTACAATTAGGACCCGTACAAACCTTGACTGATGTCCTTCCCCTTTCCGCTTACGGCATGGAGTGGGTCATCCCTGCTCTCGTCGGTACAGCCCTTGGCATTCTGCTCAGTCAGATCGGACAAACAGCTCCAGCTGAGGAGATGGAAATCGAAACGTTATAATAATGAAGTAAGCAGGTGATTTTACCGGTCATCTGCTTATTTTGTACACACCTTCATTGCTTTATTTTGGAAATCGGCAACGACTTTTTGTTATGATGGGGTCAAAGGAGATGATAAGTAATATGTCTAAGCAAACCCGTATTGGTAAAAC
Source organism: Bacillus sp. 220_BSPC (assembly GCF_001054655.1). NCBI lineage: Bacteria > Bacillati > Bacillota > Bacilli > Caryophanales > Bacillaceae > Bacillus > Bacillus sp. 220_BSPC. Next base: position 6,101 of record NZ_JVPL01000199.1, on the reverse strand, counting down.
AGATCTGTATGTAAACCCGATTGGCCTTGGCACGAATGCAATTGGCGGACATAACCTTTTCCCTAATCTAAGTGAGGATACAGGAAGGGATGTTTTGAGAACGGCATTGGAAGAAGGAATCAACTTTTGGGATACAGCTTACATTTACGGTCCTGAACGTTCAGAAGAACTTATCGGTGAAATCCTAAAAGAGAGTCGCAAACGCGAAGACATAGTCCTTGCCACCAAAGGGGCACACAAATTTGTCGATGGGAGCATCGTTTTTGATAACTCTCCCGCTTTTCTGAAAAATGCCGTGGACTCGAGTCTAAAAAGGCTCCAAACAGACTACATCGACTTATTCTATATCCATTTCCCTGATGGTGATACCCCTAAAGATGAAGCAGTAGGTGCCTTAAAGGAATTGAAGGATGCAGGCAAGATAAAGTCAATCGGCGTCTCTAACTTTTCGTTCGAACAATTGAAGGAAGCGAATAAAGACGGCTATGTCGATGTCCTGCAATCCGAGTACAATCTATTCAAACGGGAGGCAGAACAAGACCTGCTGCCATATACAGCCGAAAATAATATTTCCTTCATTCCTTATTTCCCCCTTGCTTCCGGTTTGCTCGGCGGCAAATATAATCAAGAATCAACATTCGATGACGGCCGGGCAAAAAGTCCGCTTTTCCAAGGACAAGCCTTTGTAAGCAACCTGCAAAAAGTGGAAGAAGTACGGGCGATTGCCAAAAGGAAGCATACCGATGTCGCCGATGTCGTACTAGCTTGGTATTTAACTAGGCACTCGATAGATGTACTGATTCCCGGAGCGAAGAAACCGGAACAGGTCACACGCAACCTACAAGCCTTGGACGTCGATCTAACCATGGATGAAATCGCCGAAATCAGTGCCATTTTCGCTTAATATAGATGTGTGAAAAGGCTGTTCAGCTCAAGTTGAACGGCCTTTTTATCCTGGCCCCATATATTGCTTTGGCACCCCCATTTTGCTATATTTAGTGAATATTCCATAAATTGAGGAAGAGGCAGTCAGATGAAAAAATCTATTGTTATTTTATTTCTTATCTTGGCAAATTTGTTCTGGGCCGGTAATTATATATTCGGAAAGTACGTTGTGACCGAACTTTCCCCGATCCAACTAACATTTACGCGATGGCTAATCGCCGTTTTCTTATTGTTTCCTTTAGCGCAATGGATTGAAAAGCCAGACTGGAAGAGTGTATGGAAAGCCTGGAAATTGTTATTAGTCATGGGTGTGCTCGGGATCATCAGTTATAATTTTTTCCTTTATTGGGCTCTGACCTATACAACTTCCATGAATGCCGCTCTTGTCAATTCCATGAACCCTGCATTAATTGTTCTTTTTTCCGCTTTGCTGTTAAAGGAGAAAATTTCATCCCTCCATTCACTCGGACTTATCATATCTTTATTCGGCGTTTTATTGGTCTTGACAAAAGGACACCTTCTGGATATATTCCAGCTCACTTATAATAAAGGCGACCTATTGATGATCCTGGCTATTCTCGTTTGGACCTTCTATTCTATAATCGGGAAAAAATTGAAAAACATTCCGATCATCTCAGCCACTGCCGTTTCCGTATTTCTCGGATTGATTCTCATTGCTCCATTTGCCATTGGCTCGGGAATGAACCTTGATTTAAGCAGTAAAGCCATCATCGGTCTCTTATATATCGGGATTTTCCCTTCTGTCGGGTCATTTATTTTCTGGAATATTTCCCTTCGTCATATCAATGCCGGCCAGGCTGGGATTTATCTAAATCTAATTGCAGTATTTACAGCCATTCTTAACCTTATTTTGGGTCATGCGATTACGACCATCCAAACCCTCGGTGGCCTCCTTGTTTTCCTCGGGGTCTACCTGACAAGCAAAAAGAAAAAAGCAGATCCGTCAGCTGTCACGAAGAACATGTAAAGGGCATCCACAGTGATACTCATCAACGAACGCTTTCTTCTCTTTTCCCCTTGTCTATGCACCATGATTTACGTTATCCTTTAAAGAAGAAAATCTGAATGTAAAGGTGTGCTTTAGTTGAGGATCAATAAATTTATCAGTGAATCCGGAATTACCTCGCGACGAGGCGCAGACAAATGGATAGCCGAGGGACGTGTGACGATTAATGGCACTGTAGCTGAGCTCGGCAGTCAAGCTGAACCCGGCGATGATGTCCGGGTGGACGGCAAGCCGATAAAAGTCGAACAGCAAAATGTCTATATTGCACTGAATAAACCGATAGGGATTACAAGTACGACCGAAAAACACATAAAAGGGAACATCGTTGATTTTGTAAATCATCCGCTTCGTATTTTTCATATCGGACGGCTGGACAAAGACTCAAGCGGCCTGATCCTTCTTACAAATGACGGAGATATCGTTAATGAAATCCTTCGTGCAGAAAACAAGCATGAAAAAGAATACATCGTAACCGTAGATAAGCCACTTACCGCTTCCTTCATTAAAGATATGTCATCCGGAGTGGAGATTTTGGATACAAAAACACTTCCTTGTAAAGTTGAGCAGTTGACCAAATACACATTTAACATCACTTTAATGCAAGGGCTGAACAGGCAAATCCGCCGTATGTGTTCCGCACTAGGTTATGAAGTCCGTGATTTACATCGAATCCGGATCATGAACATCCATCTGGACGGACTGGCGATCGGACAATGGCGCGATCTGACCGAGGATGAATTGACGGAACTATTTAAGGAATTGGATTATTCCCCTAGGAAAAGATGATAATGAAGATGCCCCCAGAATTCCGGGGGCATCGCTTTTTAATTTCAGGAGAATTTCCTGCAATCATTTTACTTTTATTCGTAGTTTTGCTGATTTACTCGTGAGTTTTACGCTTTTACTCGTGAATTTTGTACTTTTACTCGTGAGTTCCACGCATTTTTTGATAATGAAAGGAATTGGTTTTGTTTCTGAATCTATTTCCTGTCAATTACATCTACGTGCTTTATTCTTTTCATTTCTCCTCTGCGAATGAACACTACCCTTTTGCTGTAAATTCTTCTAAAGCAAGTATGGCAAATCTCATTATGGGTTAAGTGGCCGTCACCAATCATACCAATTTTAAGGTTTCCATGATTTCATCGATGGTTGCCCCGGCATTTAAGCAGTCTTCCATGTGCTTCATTCATCGCATAAGCTGACTTGAAATGACCAATCCGATAATGGTGTACTTACCCGAACTGGCGTTTAAATACTTTACTGGCGAAAAAGTAAGCGATGACCATGATGCCGACGCACCAGGCAAGCGCAATCCAGATATCGTTCCCAACAGACCCTTCATACAAAAGGGCACGAATCGCATTCACGATTGAAGTCACTGGCTGGTTCTCGGCGAACGCACGGACAATTTTAGGCATGGTTTCGGTGGGGACAAAGGCCGAACTGATAAACGGCAGGAAAATCAGCGGGTACGAGTAGGCTGTCGCCCCTTCCAAAGACCCCGCTGTCAATCCAGGAATGACCGCCAGCCATGTCAGCGCCAGCGTAAACAGCACGATTATCCCAGCTACCGCTAGCCAATCCAGGATATCAGCGCTGGAACGGAAGCCCATCAAGAGTGCGACGAGGATAACCACGACGACAGTAAGCAAATTGGATACAAGCGAGGTCAACACGTGAGCCCACAATACCGACGAGCGCTTGATGGGCATGGTAATGAAACGCGCCATCAACCCGCTCTTTACATCCGTAAACAGCCGTACGGAAGTGTAAGCGACGCCGGATGCGATAGCCATCAGCAAGATTCCCGGCAATAAATAATTGACGTAGTTGTCCGTGCCTGCCTCTATGGCGCCGCCAAATACGTAGACAAACAGCAGCATCATCATAATCGGCGTAATCGCCACCGTGATAATTGTATCCGGGCTGCGCATGATGTTGCGCATTAAACGCCCTAGTAATACCCCTGTTTTGTTATTCATTTACAACTCCTCCTTTTTGCCGATGATTGCGAGGAAAATTTCCTCCAATGTCGGCTGCTTCTCGATGTACTCTACCTTTGCTGGCGGGAACATCTCCTTGAGTTCGGTAAGGGTCCCGGTCGAGATGATCTTTCCGCCATGCAGGATGGCGATACGGTCCGCCAGTTGTTCGGCTTCCTCAAGGTACTGGGTCGTCAGCAGAATTGTCGTGCCTCCTCCAGCTAGCTCCTTAACTGTATCCCAGACTTCAATCCGCGCTTCGGGGTCAAGCCCTGTCGTCGGTTCGTCGAGAAAAATGACTGCTGGCGTCCCGATCAGGCTCATGGCGATGTCAAGCCGGCGCTTCATCCCGCCGGAATATTTATCCGCCCGGCGGTTGGCCGCATCGGTCAGGCTGAATCTCGCAAGCAGATTGTCGGCGACTTGAGCGGGATTGGAAACTCCCCGCAGCTTGGCGATCATCAGCAGGTTTTCCCGCCCGGTGAGCATGCCGTCTAAAGCTGCAAACTGCCCTGTCAGGCTGATGCTCTGGCGAACATGATCCGGTTCACGTTGAACGTCAAAGCCGCAAATACCTACTTCGCCGCCATCGGACTTCATCAGAGTCGAGAGGATGTTGACCGTCGTCGTCTTGCCCGCTCCATTTGAGCCCAGGAGTGCGAAAATTTCGCCACGCCGCACCTCAAAATCCACCCCCTTTAAGACTTCATTGTCTTTAAATGACTTTTTTAACCCTTTTACTGAAATCACTGCATTGCTCATATTTTTTTCCTCCTTTTAATAGCGCAGTAATGCCGCTTGTAAGATTCGTATTTATCCTTCCGAGCGCCTAGCGGAACTAAATTGCCTATAGTTCTCTATTTAGTCTGACTGATAATCTGTATGACTTACTACCGAGTTGAAATATAACTGAATAGCGAAGGTGGCATTTCACATTTGTAACCAGCTATTCAGTCGGAATTATTTATTGAATTTATTTTTTCCCAATCGCTTCATGATACTGTCATTCAAATCCTCACGATACTTGGCGAAATAGGTTCTAGCATTTGCCACTAGTTCGTCGGCAAAGGATGCCACATCGTCCCCAGTGATTTCCAGCACTTGCCTGCCTTCCGCAGCACCGGCTTCGAACAACTCGATTAATTCATACTGCATGTGCAGCATATCCATCCCGTTGCCCGCTGAGAAATTCCACATATAGTTTTGAATTTTCTTAAATACAAATTGGTAGTCCTCTGGCAGAGCTTCAACCCGTGCCATCATCATTTTATACTCTTTTTTATCACCAATCATTTTTTTGAATAATTCCATCATGTTATTTTTCCTCCTTTTTTATCCAAGACACTCCAAAAATAGCGTACGGAATATCTTATGAAGCTAGATTGACTTTAAGACATTGATTTTTGATGATACAAAATCCCATTTTTTCCAAAACAATTCAAGTTCCTGGCGTCCAGCCTCATTAAGTGAGTAAAACTTGCGGGGCGGCCCCATATCTGACGGTTTCTTCTCTATGTTCACCAGTTTTTTCTTTTCTAATCGCACGAGGATGGTATAGACCGTCCCTTCCACGACTTCAGTAAACCCAAGCTCATTCAGGCGGCGGGTAATCTCGTAGCCATAGGTTTCATGGCGGCTGATGATTTCCAGCACGCAGCCTTCCAGCGAACCCTTCAGCATTTCAGTTAAATTTTCCATGTTCAGCCTCCTCTATTTGTGACTTATATTATAGCGTAGTTCCGAGGGGAATTTTTATCCTGAATAGCTTTTGGGAAATCACGCTATTTAGTATTACTTATTACAACTAAACTGTAACACTGAGTAGCGGAGGTGTCAACTTTTTTTCTTAAAAATATTCCTGCAACTTCACTACTCGGTGATATCGGTATCTTGCGTTACTTACTACAAGGTATGTTGTAACACGCAGTAGGGTGACTGTCAAATTGATTTTTTTAAAAAACCAGCTCTCTCCATTGGATACATCCGACGTAAATTATGCTGTTTTACTCGTGAATTTCACTTGTACCTGTGAGTTTCATGCTTTTATCCGTGAGTTTCACGCTTTTACTCGTGAGTTTCGCACTTTTACTCGTGAATTATGCTGTTTTACTCGTGAATTTCACTTGTACCTGTGAGTTTCATGC
>NZ_JVPL01000198.1:0-22499 GCF_001054655.1 Bacillus sp. 220_BSPC | reverse complement strand
CAACACCTTCAACTCCATAGGTATGGTTCTATTTAAATTTTATACAGAGTTGATTGGAGCAAAAGGTACGAGAATCCTGCTTAGAAAAGCGCGTCTAGGGGAGACACCGCAGGCGCAAGCCGAGGAGGCTCCGCGACCGCCCGCGGAAAGCGAGTGCCTGGAGCGGAAATCAACGTCCAAATTGTACAAACCAATAAAAAATCGTATTTTCAGTGAGTTGTCCAAGGTCTGGCATCTACCGATTTGGCAAATGTTTTTTTCATGCAGGAAATGGCTGTGAAAGTAATGGTCGAATTTCCGAAAAAGGTCTTAACTACGTCTGCATCAGGGGCCTTACTGATCATTCAAATAATTTTGTTGTCAATGGAAGGTAATTGTAGTAGAATCCTTCAATTCCGTGTAAAATGAAAGGTAATAGGAATTATCACGGCAGAATGGTAGTTAGGAGATAAGTAAGTGGTAAAAGATTATTTGCAAAGCGAAGGTTTTTCAAGGTTAATTACATTAATTGTGTTAGTTCTCTTTTTAATAAGCATCGGCAGTATGGTTAATATCGTGTTATTCACATTTGTTTTCACTTTCCTGATGGGAAGGCTGGAGCAATTTATCATGATTCGGCTGAATAAAGTAATGCATATCAACTCCAAGGTTGTTATAAGCTTTTTATATGCAGTCGTCATTTCTTGTTTAGCCATCGTTCTTTATAAATACCTACCGGTCATTACGTTACAATTCACGGAATTAGTGACACAGATCGTTTTCTTCTTTCAACATCCACCAGATAGCAGGGTCATTCAATATGCCATTAATATAATGAACGAGCTGCGATCGCCGCTCGATCTTCAAACACAGATGAATACACTCTATCTTTATATATCCGATTTCGGTAAACTGGCATTTCAAATTTTCATTTCCATGTTGCTTAGTCTATTTTTCTTATTGGAAAAAGATAAAATCATTCGTTTCACTTCTAAATTCAAGCGGGCCAAATTTAAATCTTTCTTTATAAACTTAAGCCACTTTGGCGTCAAATTCATCAATTCATTCGGAAAGGTAATTGAGGTCCAGTTCTTGATAGCCATTACGAATGCTGTCCTATCCGTAACTTTCTTATGGATTCTTGGCTTCCCGCAGTTACTTGGTCTAGGAATCATGATTTTCTTCCTTGGTTTGATTCCGGTTGCAGGGGTCATCATCTCCCTCATCCCGCTTAGCATGATTGCCTATAGCATCGGCGGCATGCCCAAAGTGATTGCCGTATTAATCATGATTGTTGTGATCCATGCAATTGAAAGCTATATTTTAAATCCGAAATTCATGTCGGCAAAAACGAATCTTCCAACATTTTTCACCTTCATCATCCTATTGTTTTCCGAGCATTTCCTTGGGATATGGGGATTGATCATCGGAATACCGATATTCATCTTCCTGTTGGATATGTTGGATATTGAAGAGGGGAATACGGAAGTCCCATAATAATCATTTAAGCAGCAGCCGCTAATATGGCCGCTGCTTATTTTTGTTCCATTAAATCTTTTGAATGGTGGCACTATCTGTTTTCAATATAATATCCATTAATTCGAGTGAAGGGGAGAAAGTGGCCTCTTTCCCCATTAGAGCACAGTTGCGTTTTTAATTTACCGAGTTAATTGATTAAAATTTTATTTTACTAAAGTTATTTATCGACTTTTTATTGCATAAAAAAACAAATAAACGTATAATATTCTTAAAAGAATATACTGAAAGTTCTCTAAAGTTAGATTTATCTGTTTTTTTCAAAAAAGAGAGTTTACGAGAGAGAAGAGGGGATTATTTTGAAAAAGGTTTCTTTTTTAGTGTTTGCCATGGTTGCTTCCTTGTTACTAGTCATGACAGGATGCGGGAAGGATAAGGAAGTCTCGACAACTGGTAAAGAAGAAGAGTCCAATGGGAAAACACTCAGGATCGTGACTGACGCCAACTATGCTCCATTTGAATATCTTGAAGGCGATAAGATTGTAGGATTCGATGTTGATTTCATCAATGCCGTTGCAAAAGAAGCGGGATATGAAGTTAAATTGGAAAGTGTCGGTTGGGATCCGATTTTTGTTGAAATCGAAGGTAAGAGAGCGGATGTCGCCATATCTGCGATTACAGTGAATGACGAAAGAAAACAATCTTATGACTTCTCGGTTCCGTATTTCTTATCCACAAACAAAATTCTCGTTCCTGAGGATAGTGATATAAAATCTGGAGATGAATTGAAAGGAAACGTCATTGCCGTTCAGACCGGTACAACTGGACAGGAAGCGGTAGAGAAACTCCTTGGAAAGAATCACAAGGATATCAAAAAATTCGAAAATAATAACCTGGCCATTCAGGAATTACTGAAAGGCGGAGCATCGGCTGTCGTAGCTGATAATACAGTTGTTGAAGAATATGTGAAAAATAACCCCGATCAAAAACTGAAAGTCGTTGAAGACAGCAAAAGTTTCAATGAGGAGTTTTATGGTCTTATGTTCCCAAAAGGCAGTGAATTGAAATCGGAGTTCGATAAAGCCGTGAATGCCATTTATGAAAATGGGAAATATGCAGAAATTTATAAAGAGTGGTTTGGTACTGACCCAGATATTGAAACGTTGAAAGCACAACAATAAAACAAATGGATAGTAAAAGATTGCGTAACTTTACGTGTGAAGTTACGCAGTTTTTTTGGTCTTTAGGAGGGGAACGAAATGAGTTTTCGCTGGGATATTATTTTTGAATATGCTCCTTTCTTATTAAAAGGGACATTGCTTACTATTGGGCTTTCGGTTTCCTCCATCCTGATCGGAACCTTTTTGGGGTTATTGATCGGTTTAGGGAAAATCATGAGAAACAAAGTGCTTGCCCTTCCTTTTTACGGATATGTCACGGTTTTTCGCGGAACACCGCTTTTAGTTCAAATCTTTTTAATCCATTTTGGAATCGTGCCCTTTTTTACCGGGGAAACGAATGCAGTAACCGCCGGTGTCATTGCTTTATCGTTAAATGCAGCCGCGTATATCGCAGAAATTTTCCGGGCGGGCATTCAATCCATCGATAAAGGGCAAATGGAAGGGGCGCGTTCATTGGGGATGACCCATGCCCAAACAATGATACATGTTGTATTGCCTCAAGCTTTCAAACGAATGATTCCTCCGTTAGGAAATGAATTCATCGTATTATTGAAGGATTCATCCCTGCTTTGTGTCATTGCTGCCCCGGAATTAATGTATTGGGGGAAAGCGATGGGGAGTCAGTACTTTAAAGTGTGGGAGCCATACTTGGCTTGTGCCTTCATTTATCTATTCCTGACCCTCATTTTAAGTTTCGTATTAAATAGACTCGAAAGAAGGTTGAAAACAGAATGATAAAGGTGGAGAATCTAAAGAAGTCATTTGGCGAAAATGATGTATTGAAAAATATCAATGCAATCGTTTCCCCTCGGGAAGTAGTCGTGGTAATTGGTCCTTCTGGATCGGGTAAATCCACTTTTCTCAGATGCATCAATCAACTTGAAACGATAACGGGAGGCCATATTTTCATTGAAGGGCTTGATACGACAGACAAGAAGGTCAATATCAATAAAGTCCGGACGGAAGTTGGCATGGTATTTCAGCATTTTAACTTATTTCCACATAAGACTGTTCTTGAGAATATAATGCTGGCACCGATAAAGGTCCGCAAGATATCCAAAGAACAGGCATCCCAAAGAGGGATGGAACTGCTTAAGAAAGTCGGACTTGCAGAGAAAGCGAACGCATATCCGGATTCATTATCAGGGGGACAAAAGCAACGCGTCGCAATTGCAAGGGCGTTGGCGATGGAACCCAAAATCATGCTATTCGACGAGCCCACTTCCGCCCTGGATCCGGAAATGGTCGGTGAAGTCCTTGAGGTCATGAAGCAACTGGCTAAGGAAGGCATGACCATGGTAGTTGTGACCCATGAGATGGGGTTTGCAAAAGAAGTTGGAGATCGCGTGATTTTCATGGACGAAGGTTATATTATCGAAGAAAATATTCCTAGTGAGATTTTTAATAATCCCCAGCAGGAAAGAACTAAAGCCTTTTTGAGTAAAGTGCTTTAATTACACGTAAAGAAAAAAACCTTCCATTATGGGAGGTTTTTTTTCGGGGCATATCAGGGGGCTTCATTTGATGCATGAAGCGCCTAAAAGCGATTCAGGGCTTTTACCGAGCACAAGCATACTGATTTTGGCATATCCAATATTTTTACTTTGGGAGAAGGTCTGAAGTAATACCTGGATATTCGGATCATCCTTTAACTTTTGAACTTCCTCTATATATAATTCGATAATGGAGGGCATAACGAATTCAGGGGTGTATTCGTTAGGGTTTTCATCCATGATTAATGTGCCCATAAATTGATATTTAAATTGAAGAGCCCGTGTTAAGGCAACGACATGGAGCAGTTTATTAAATAGTTCGGGGTATGAATATTTAATTTTCTCCAGAGCTGCTTCTGATGCCTGTAACTCATCGACATTAGATAAAGTGATCATGAATATCTCCTTTTTAGAACATATGGAATCCATCAGCATTCAACGTGCTTTTTACTAATACTAGTCTACCCCCGCCGTAACGGATTGTAAAATGGTTAGATGTTATCATGTGCATAACCCAAATCTATGATAGTGCTTACATCAATCATGCTGGATGATCCACTACTTATGGGACAATGCTTCCCTAGTATATTTCAGCCATTCTTTTGCAGCGTATGAAAGGTAATGGTCCTTACTCCATATGAATCCTAAATTCCAACTAATGGAGGGGTTTCTAACCTTGATTGTCTTTATGCGTTCATCATGGCGGCATAAGCTTTCCGGTAATAGAGCAACGCCAAGTTTACAGTAAACCATTTCCTCAATAAAATCCCAGCGTGAGCTTTCAGTAACGATATGTGGAGAAAAACCAGCTTCATTACAGGATGAAATGATGAGGTCTCGAAGGACGTAATCTTTATTGAATAAGATGAAAGATTCATTTTCCAAGTCGGCCAAATCAATTTCTTTCCCACAAGCATGGGGATGGGAGGGATGAACTATCAAGTTGATGTCTTCTTCCAAAAAAGCAAAATGGTGAAAAAGCGTGTTGTTGGTTGGCAGGACTATTACGCCTATATCGATTAAATCATTTTGGACGGATTCTTCTATTTTCTTTGAACCATCCTCTACTAATTGAAAGGTGATATTGGGATAGTCCTGGTGAAAACGGCTAAGAATTCGGGGGAAGAAAGAAGCCTCGATGATCGGCGGCAGCCCGATGCGTATATGTCCCTTTTTTAAACCTAATAAATTGTCCATTTCCGTTTCTAAATTGTGAAAGGCCTTATCGATCAATTTTGCCTGCTCTAAGACAACCCTCCCTGCATCGGTCAAGATCAGTTGCTTGCGTGAACGATCAAAAAGCTCAACACCTAGCTCGGTTTCCAGGTTTTTGATCATCTTGCTGATGGTCGGCTGGGTAATGAATAAATGATCGGCAGCCCGAGTGAAGCTATTGAAATTGGCAACCTCTATAAAGTATTGCAAATGTTTAATATCCATTGCGTCACCTGTTATCCTCGTTTGAAATTAGTTTCATTTTACCCGTAAACGGAAGTGTTTGTAAAACATGATAAGTTTGGAGTTCATGAACGCATAAATAAGCTGGATTCCAAAGGGGAACCCAGCTTATGAAATGGGCTGGCCATATCTGCCGTGAATTTTATTTGACCAACAAGACAGGAACTGGAGAATGTTGAACGATATAGTGGCTCACGCTGCCCAGGAATTCCTTGAAGCCGCTCAATCCGCGGCTGCCCATGATAATAAGGTCACAATTCTCGGATTTTGCATGTTCCAATAAAGTCGTGATGGCTGAACCTTCTACGACAAATGTTTGGGATGCATTCGGGATTTCGGATAAAAGCGCTTCCGCTTTTTTAATCACTTCCTTGCCATACTTAAGCATGGATTCTTCAATTTCCTGAAAAGCATTGCCATATATATTTGGCTTGATTGGCAGTGTAACAGCGTGAAGCACCTGGATTTCGATAGCGGGATCCAGCTTCGCTAATTCAATCGCTTTTTCTAAAGACTTAAGTGCCAATTCAGATTCATCATAAGCAACTAATATTTTTGAACATAGCATTGATCGATCATTCCCTTCTATAAAAGCATATACCCATAGTATATCAATATAAATCTTTCATGCAGTTTCATATATTATAAATTTTGTGAATATTTCATTGAAGTTTACGTTAACGTTAATGTTAAAATAAAGGTAAATAATCCCTTTGCAAAGTGTGGTTTTAACATGTACACCATTTCTGAGTTAGCAAAAGAATTCGGATTGACGACAAGGACACTCCGTTATTATGAGGAACTGGGTATGCTTAGGCCAATGCGTACCGAAACGGGAAAAAGAGTTTATGGAAAGAAAGAATATGCACAGCTCAAAATCATAATGCGCGGTAAGAAGTATGGTTTTTCGTTAGTGGAAATAAAGGATATAGTCCTTTTATTCGATAAGGATAGGACAGGCATTAAGCAATTGGAAAAAACGATTGAAACTGCAGGACAGAAGTTAAACGAACTTAATGAACGAATTAAAGAGCTGAATGGGTTGAAGCAGGATTTTGAACAGGTAATCAAAAGCTTTACCGAAACCCTTCATGAGTTGAAAATGAACGATAAAACAGGTAAGCGGTGAAATTAATCTTGAAAATAGGTTTTGATGATAGTGAAAGATGAATATATATTCTAGAAACAGATGGGGTGAGAATTTGGAAATTCAAGAAACCATTGCAGTTGTGACAGGCGGTGCTTCAGGTCTGGGAGCGGCGACAGTAAGAAACATCATTAAAAAAGGTGGAAAAGCGGTCATATTTGACCTCTCGGAGGAAAATGGCGCTAAAATGGCTCAGGAGTTGGGAGATTCGGTCCTGTTTATTAAAACGGATGTAACTAGTGAAGATAGCGTATCGGTAGCATTGGATGAAGGAATAAAAAAATTCGGTAGCATCAATACTGTCATCAACTGTGCAGGCATTGCCATTGCAGAGAAGGTCATAGGCAGGAAAGGCATACATGAATTGAAAGCGTTCTCAAAAGTCGTGCAAATCAATTTGGTCGGTACATTTAATGTAATCCGGCTTGCAGCGGAAAAAATGGTCGAAAATGAACCGAATCAAGAGGGGGAGCGAGGAGTCATCATCAATACAGCTTCGGTCGCAGCCTTTGAAGGACAAATCGGACAAGCCGCATATAGTGCCTCAAAGGGAGGGATTGTCGGCATGACTCTGCCAATCGCGAGGGAGCTTGCCATCAAAGGGATACGTGTCGTATCGATTGCACCGGGTCTATTCCATACACCGATGTTCGATTCATTACCTGAAGAAGCCAGGACGTCATTAGGGAAAACCGTGCCATTCCCATCAAGGCTCGGGTATCCAGAAGAGTACGCTAAACTAACGGAAAGCATCATAACGAATCCAATGCTGAATGGGGAAACCATCAGACTGGATGGGGCCATTAGAATGTCACCAAGGTAAGTTGTCAATCCCTTCAGGGCAAACCATTGTAAATCTAGAAAAAGAGCCTCCGACAAAGGAATGGAGAGGAGATAAAACAGATGAAGCATCCATACCTAAGTGAAGAACATGAAATTTTCCGTATGTCCTTCCGAAAGTTTTTAGAGAAAGAAGCAGTTCCCCACTATGAACGATGGGAAGAAGAGAGGATCATTCCCCGGTCTTTTTGGGTGAAAATGGGGGAACAGGGTTTTCTATGTCCGGACCTTGAAGAAGATTATGGGGGTTCCGGGGTAGATTGGGGCTTTGCCGTTATAATTAATGAAGAATTGGAAAGAGTTGGTTCTGGGTTCATTGGTTTCGGACTTCACAGTGACATCACGGTACCGTATATTTCCGCCTACGGAAATGAGTCGCAGAAACAGCGCTGGCTTCCTAAATGCACGACAGGGGAAATCATTACAGCCATTGCCATGACAGAGCCTGGTACAGGTTCGGATTTGGCCAATATTAAAACGACTGCCATTTTGGATGGAGATCATTACATATTAAATGGTCAAAAGACATTCATCACAAATGGCATTCATTCGGATTTGATCATTGTTGCCTGTAAAACGGATCCCAGCGCCGTTCCGAAACATAAAGGCGTTAGCTTAGTCGTGGTCGAAAGGGATACACCCGGGTTTTCCAGGGGGAGGAAACTGAAGAAACTTGGCTTGCACAGTCAGGATACAGCAGAACTCATCTTCGAGGATTGCCGTGTTCCAAAGGAAAACCTGCTTGGTGAAGAAGGCAAGGGGTTTATTTATTTAATGGAAAAACTGCAGCAGGAACGCCTTGTGGTGGCAATTTGTGCTCAAACAGCGTCTGAGGATATGCTGGCCGATACGATTGAGTATGTGAAGGGCAGGGAAGCGTTCGGAAAATCTGTAAGTCAGTTTCAAAATACTCAATTCAAAATCGCGGAAATGGCCACGGAGATTAAAATGGGGCGTGCCTTCCTAGATCAATTGATCACCAAACATATGGCTGGTGAACAGGTTGTATCGGAAGTTTCGATGGCGAAATGGCGTTTGACGGAGACTGCCAGAAAAATATCCATTGAATGCATGCAGCTCCATGGCGGCTATGGATATATGGAGGAATACAAAATTGCCAGAAGGTATCGGGATGTTCCGGTAGCAAGCATCTATGCCGGCACAAATGAAATCATGAAGAAAATCATCGCTAAGAATCTGGGCCTATAATAAAGATCAGAAGGGGAGAGAGTATATGCGGGAAGTGGTTATCGTTGAAGGAATTCGCACGCCGGTAGGCAGAAGGAACGGTGTCTTGAAAGATGTTCGCCCTGATGACCTGGCAGGGGAAGTATTGAAGAAGCTGATTGAAAAGGCGGGCATCGAACCTGCCATTGTCGATGATGTCATTTTAGGTTGTGTTTCACAGTCGGGCGAACAGGCTGGTGATATAGCAAGGGTTGCCGCACTGATAGCTGGATTTCCGATTGAAGTGCCGGGAACTACGATTGACCGTCAATGCGGATCAAGTCAGCAGGCAGTCCATTTTGCTTCCCAGGCCATCCTGTCGGGTGATATGGATGTGGTAGTGGCAGGCGGAGTGGAAAACATGTCACGAGTTCCCATGGGGTCAAATCTTCAAGGTGCTGTAACAAGCCAAAAGTATATGGACCTTTACGAGGTGATCAACCAAGGTTTATCAGCTGAAAGAATCGCAGATAAGTGGGGAATAACACGTGAAGATTGTGATCGGTTTTCCGTTGAAAGTCATGCCAAGGCAATACGTGCTCAAAAAGAAGGACATTTTAACCGTGAAATGATATCAGTAACGGGTACTGATAAAGAAGGAAATCAAATCGAAGTTACGGAAGATCAAGGCCCAAGGAGCGGAACTACGCTTGAAGTGCTGGCTGGATTGAAACCGGCATTTCAAGAAGGCGGTTTAATCCATGCAGGGAACTCTAGTCAGATCAGTGACGGTGCTGCCGCTTTATTATTGATGGAACGCAGTAAAGCAGAAGAACTTGGATTGAAACCGCGCTTTAAAGTGCATACACGGGTTGTTGTCGGTTCAGATCCCACCCTGATGCTAACGGGACCGATTCCCGCCACCCAAAAAGCTTTGGAAAAAGCGGGTCTTACAATTGATGATATCGATATCTTTGAAGTGAACGAGGCTTTCGCTCCTGTACCGATTGCCTGGCTAAAAGAAACGGGGGCAGACCCCAAGAAGCTGAATCCAAATGGCGGGGCGATTGCATTGGGGCATCCTCTTGGCGGCAGCGGGGCCCGATTGATGGTGTCCATGATCCATGAATTAGAAAGGACGGGCGGCCGTTATGGGCTGCAAACAATGTGTGAAGGCCACGGCATGGCGAATGCCACCATCATTGAAAGAATGGACTGAAGCTGGACTATCCATTTATGAATATTCGTAATTCGCACGAAAGTAAAAGCTGAAAAAGGGATGAAGTCGACCATCGGCAGGCTTTGCTGAATTCTTCCTGTTGATGGTGGTTACTTGAGGAGGAGAATGATTTGTCAGTAACGGTTAAAAATATCTTTGATCAGACGGTTCAGAAATTCCCCATTAAAGAAGCTATCTACGACGTGAGAAGAAATATCCGCTATACGTACATCCAATGGAATGAACAGGTGAATAGGTTGGCGGCGGCCCTTCAAGCGGAAGGGGTGCGAAAAGGGGACAGGGTATCTACATACCTTTACAACAATGAAGAGCTTGCAACAGCGTTCTTTGCCTGTGCAAAAATCGGTGCAATCTTTAATCCGATCAACTTCCGTTTAATGCCGGAAGAGTTGGCCTTCATCTTGAAGGACGCTGCTCCAAAGGTCGTTCTATTCGAACGAGAATTGGAAACGAACGTTGCCGCGGTTGAAAAGCGATTTCCGGAAATGGCCTTCTGGTATATTGATGACGATGTGCCTGGGTATGCCAAAGGTTACCGCCAAAAATTGGCCAGTATCTCCTCAAAGCCAGATGAAGTGGAAGTTCACGAAGATGACATTTATGCCATCATGTATACGAGCGGAACAACCGGACGTCCCAAAGGGGTCATTCACCTTCATAAAGACATGGTCAAACAAACCGAGATTTTAATAGAGGCCATGAAGTATGAACGCTCTGATATCGGTTTGATTACTGCACCGATGTTTCATTGTGCTGAATTGCACTGCTCTTTTTTACCTCGTGTACAGGTCGGTGCAGCTAATGTCATATTACATCAGTTTCATCCCCAAAAGGTCATGGAACTGATTGAATCCGAGGGGGTCACCAAGTTTTTTGCTGCACCTACGATGTGGAACATGCTCATTCAGGAAAAATTGGAGGAGTATAAATTCCAGAGCTTGAAGTTAGGGCTTTATGGAGCAGCCCCGATGGCTCCATCCCTTGTACGTGCCTGTCAGGAGAAACTCGGCATCCAGTTCATCCAAGCCTATGGAATGACTGAAATGGGGCCGGCCATAACTCTCCTATTGGAGGAAGATCAAATTAGGAAAGCGGGTTCTGCCGGCAAGGCATGTTCCGAACATGAAATCATCATTGCCCGTCCGAATGACGAAGGGCCATCCGATCCCGAGGATATGCTGGAACCTGGGGAAACAGGGGAAATCCTTGTAAAGGGTCCGTGTATCATGCAGGGTTACTTTCAAAAAGATAGAGAGACCGAAAAGGCGCTTTACAAAGGCTGGTACCATTCCGGTGACATCGGTTTCCTAGATGAAGATGGATATCTGTGGGTCAAGGACCGTGTGGACGACATGATTATTTCTGGAGGGGAAAATATTTATCCGCGTGAAGTGGAAGATACACTATATGAGCATCAAGGAGTTCTCGACTGTGCGGTACTTGGTCAGCCAGATGATCAATGGGGGGAAACGGTAACTGCATTCATCGTAGCCAAAGACCCAATGCTTGCCGAAAGCGATTTAGAAACTTGGTGTAAGAACAGTAATAGTTTGGCGAACTATAAACGTCCAAGGAGATATATCTTCTGTAATGAGCTGCCTCGGAATGCAAGTGGGAAGATACAAAAGTTCTTGCTTCGTAAACAGTTGGAAGAAAATGTTGATGGCAAAGGTTTGGGGAACCTTCTTTAAATGCCGGGGGCAGCAGCCATGCAATACCAAGTTAGGGGTGGAATTTAGAATTTCTGGAAACAGATATGGATGAATTATTTTATAAATAATAATCTTATGGAACAAATGAAGGAGAGAGAATAGTTATCCACAACGAAAATGCAGCGTGATTAGCCCAATCTCTCCTTTATCCACATAATCCACAGGGTTATCCAGAAATAACATTATTTTCATGTTGATAAGGTGGGTTATTGGACTTGTTTTTTGTCAGTATTTTCAGAATATATCCACAATATACACAGGGTTGTGGATAAGCTATGTAAATAAAGAGAACCAAGGGGCTGATTTATAGCCCCTTGAGTTGGTTTATTCTGCTTATCGGCGATTATGAGCACGGCGGTCAGCCGCATTTGCACGGGCTTGTGCCTCGATATCTTCCTGATCAGCCAGTTCGGAAGAATATTCAACGTCAAGTCCGTCACTTTTCAGGTTTTTGGGAACCTGAGGAAGTTTCTGTTTGTTCTTATCTCGATTATGGTGTATGTTATTTCGTCCCATGTTATCGCCCCCTGGAATATAGAATAAGCTGGAGATGAATTCACTTCATCTCCAGCTTATTTTGTGTTGAGTGGCTGTTCAAAATGTAAGGGAAAAAACTCCAAACCTAACGACGGGATTTCTTCTCGGTATATCCACCAGCTCGATCTGCTTTTTTAAATTCGCGGGCATAAAGAATCGCTTGTGTACTAGTTAAGTTACTTTTTTCTTTATCGTGTTTTTTGAGCAATTAGATCATCTCCATTCACTTAATATCCCTATTTTTTCCTAAAATGACCCTTTCATACGTGGGAATCTTCTTTTAAGATATTTTGTAAGGCTTCTTTAAGGGTTGGAAAGGAGAAGGTGAATCCTTCCTCTTTAAGTTTAGTGGGAAGGACATTTTGCCCTTCAAGTACAAGGATGCTCATTTCCCCCAACAATTTCTTGAGGAAGAAGGGGGGGACAGTTATCCAATGGGGCCGGTGCAGGACAGTTCCTATCGTTTTTCCGAATGTATCCATCTGAACGGGGTTCGGTGCCGTAAAATTGACTGGACCTTCTATCCTAGCATCATTCATGCAAAAGATGATTGCACGGACCGCGTCATGGATATGAATCCAGGAAAGCCACTGATTCCCTTTGCCAATCTTTCCTCCGCCAAATAGTTTATAGGGGAAGGCCATCATTGGCAGGGCTCCGTCTTTTTCTCCAAGAATCACCCCGAATCTTGTAAAGATCAACCTTTTACTGTAAGAGCGTGATTTAGCCGCTTCCTTTTCCCATAGTTGAACAGTACGGGCCAAGAAATCATCACCAATGGATTCAGAGGTTTCGGTAAAGGTCTCATCGTCCGAAATACCATAATATCCGATTGCACTTGCATTAATGATGACGGACACTTTAGAGGGCAGTATGGAAATGATCCGGTTCATCTCTTTGGAAGCCTCGATCCTGCTTTCGACAATCCGGCGCTTTCGTTCAGGTGTCCAACGGCCGCTGTTCAGAGATTCACCAGCAAGGTTAATGAACACATCGAGCCCCTCCAAGTGCATTTCCGGCGTTGCCTCCTTGGTCAACCAGCCGATATATGTCAAATTAGTCTGTTTTTTAAATTTTTCGGGATGACGGGTCAAAATATATATATCATGATTCTCTTTTGATAATTCATCAATTAGGGCTGTGCCGACAAAACCGCTTCCACCAGCAATGGCTATTTTCATGAAAACCACTTCCTTTCCCTGTCTTTCCTTCACTTTAACATGCCCATGTTCTTTTTTCATTTTTAGGCATGCTATATATAGAAATGGTAAACGTAAAGGGGTAAAGTAGGTGTGGGGGGTGGATTTATGCCAAACATAACAAAAATAACAACCCAAAAGAAACGTAAAGATCGTTATAACATCTTCGTCGACGAAAAATATGCCTTCAGTGTAGACGAAGAAGTGCTATTGAAATTTCAGTTGAAAAAGGGTATGGAACTTGATGACCTGCTTTTGGCCGAAATACAATTCCATGATGAAATCCAAAAAGCATTTACCGATGCACTTAATTATTTATCATACCGGATGCGCTCGGAATCGGAAATTCGCCTTTATTTAAAAAAGAAGGAAACGGAAGAGCCGATCATTAAGGAAGCGATACATAAACTATACAGTTTTAACTATTTAGACGACCTTGAATTTTCCAAGGCTTACGTGCGGACCCATGTGAATGGAGGGAATAAAGGGCCCACTACCCTTAAGCTTGAGCTTAAGGAAAAGGGGGTGCAAGATAAGTTGATTGTCGAGGCATTGAAGGAATACCCTTATGATATTCAAATTGAACATGCAAGGAATCTGGCTGGAAAAGCGGTCAAAAAGGAAAAAAACATTTCCGAACGAGCTTTAAGGCTGAAGGTTGAACAAACCTTGTTACGGAAAGGTTTCCCAAGAGATGTCATCCATGAAGCACTTGAAGATGTGACGGTTGAAAAGGATGAGGATGAACAATGGGATTCCCTTTGCCACCATGCCGAAAAAATGCAACGCCGATATAAAAACCATGAAGGCTTCGAATATGAACAAAAAATGAAGCAGGCATTATACCGAAAAGGTTTTCCAATAGAATTGATTGAGCGTTATCTTTCCAATCCTGATGGTGATTAAGTGCATCAATAGCCAAATCACAAAATTTTGTTTAATATAGAAGTAATTTAATAATTCATTTGAGGAGTCATATATATGAGCGACGTAAGATACAGCAAGCTGTCTGCCTATGAACTACAACAGGAAATCGCAGCGTTGACTGAAAAAGCGAGAAAAGCAGAGCAATTGGGAATGGTTAATGAATATTCAGTATTGGAACGAAAAGTGACGATGGCCAAGGCCTATTTGTTAAATCCTGATGATTTCAAAAAAGGTGAAATATATCAAATTGACGGAGATCCCGGTGTCTATTTCAAAATTGATTATATGAACGGCGTATTCGCTTGGGGTTACCGCTTGGGCGGTAGCGGTAAGGAAGAAGCACTCCCGATTTCAATGCTGAAATAAAAAGGAACCGGGGAAGTACCCGGTTCCTTCTGATGTACCTTTTAATTAGATCGCTCGTTTGAAGCTTTCATTCTTTCTTGAGGGTGTGTATTAATACTTCCATCTGCACGCTTTGAAGCATATCTTGCCTTTGCACGGGGCTCGCCTTGGAATTTGTTATTGTTTTGGTTGGGGAATCCTTTTTGTTTATTTCGCAAATTTTTTCTCCTCCAAGCATCAGATTAAGAAAGAAGCGTTTCCGCTTACAACTAGTATGGGTATGGGACAGTATAGTTCATTCTGTAAAAATATTGGCAATGAGGTGGTTCTAATGAATGATTACCATGAAAGATTAACCAAGATACTGCTTGAGAAAAATGAACACATCACGTATGAGCAAGCTTTGACTTGGGTGGAATTATTATGGGAAGATTTCGAAGCGACCTATGCAAAGGCTGGGCATGAATATGCCGGTGAAGAAATGACATCGCGCGTTGTAAGGACCTGGATTGATAACTACGGTGAGCAATTCCACGAATTCATTGCAAAGAACCCTAAATATCAGCAGTTATTAAATCAGCAGAATCGACTGCATTAAAAAAGCTGATTCCAGAGGAGTTCCCTGGAATCAGCTCTTTTTCAATATACTACAAAATAATATTCAATTTCTTCTGCAGCTTCGCTTCGCTAAAGATCCAGCCGGTATAAGAATTCAAGATATTCAATTCGCTGTCTAAATGGACCACTGCCACAAACGGGTAATATCCATTGCTGCGATATCTTAGATCGATAAAACGGACTTCGTAATATTCCTTTATCTGTTCGATTTCGAAGCGATAAACCGGAGAAAAGGACAGAAAGGCTGCCAAGTTGATATCCTTCTTGGCGGCTTCGAGAATTTCACTTTCAGGCAAGGGCACTCGATCGAACGTATCAAGAATCTTCACATATCCATTATCGGCTCGTGCCACATAATAATTCTTTTCGGTAATCACCGCAATTTTCCAGCGATGAAAACGCATCGTCGGTGATAAAAGAATTTTCCTTGCTCCAGGAATTTGCTGTTTGACCACTCTTTTTATAAAAGCTTGTTCCCTGAACCTGGAAATGTAATAAATGACGAGTATCCCGTAAATGGAAAGAAATAAATAGCCTGGAGGAAATCCGAAGCCCCATAATATCAGGCCTGCAACATGTATTCCAAAAATGAATGGATCGAATGTATTGATGACCCCTAAAGCTACCCATTTTGACGAAATCGGCCTAAGAGCCTGGGTCCCATAAGCATTGAATATATCCACGAATACGTGAAGGAATACGGCTAAAAAGGTCCAAAGCCAAAGATGAAGGTAATTTGCTTCAGGTATGATGGCGAAAATTGCTCCGCTGATAATCAAGGGCCAAAGTAAAACAGCGGGAATGGAATGCGTGATTCCACGGTGGTTACGTATATATACAGCGTTATTCCTTAATTTTAAAACGGTGTCAATGTCCGGAGCTTGTGATCCCAATATCGTACCTGCTATGACTGCACTTGCAGTAACTGGGCTCTGCGCAATGACGGGATCTAATGTGGCAAGACCTCCAAGAGCAATTCCCATGACAAAGTGAGTACCTGTATCCAAAAAACTAACCTCCTTGCCACAATTTGAAAAAAATGGTCTTCTTTCATCATACCGTATTTATATATTAACCATCAAATGAATATAATTTTGATTTATTTCAAGTGACCCGTTACAAATAAATGGATATGAACATGATATTAAAAAAAGAATGGCCTACTATAGGTATTCCCAATTTTGATTAGAGTGTAACATCTTTGGAGGAACTGATGTGAAAGAAATAACGATCCCGACAATAGAAAAAATAAAAATCGATGAATTTCAAAAGGATTTGGTTTCCTGGTTTCTCGAAGAACAAAGAGAATTGCCATGGAGGGAAAATAAGGACCCTTACCGCGTTTGGGTTTCTGAAATAATGCTGCAGCAAACGAGAGTGGATACGGTGATTCCTTATTTCAACCGGTTCATCGAATGGTTCCCGACACTCGAGGACTTTGCCAATGCAGATGAAGAGAAGGTCCTGAAAGCTTGGGAAGGGCTGGGATATTACTCGCGTGTAAGGAATCTGCATAGTGCCGTTCAGGAAGTGAAGGCATCCTACAATGGGATTGTACCGGATGATCCCGAGGAAATCTCCAAATTGAAAGGTGTCGGCCCATATACTGCCGGTGCGATTCTAAGTATCGCATACGGCAAGCCGGAGCCAGCCGTTGATGGAAACGTCATGCGTGTTTTATCAAGGATATTAATGATATATGAAGACATAGCAAAGCCAAAGACAAGAAAAACATTCGAAGCTGCCGTCAGGAAGCTGATCGATCATGAACATACCTCTGCCTTCAATCAAGCCTTGATGGAACTTGGAGCATTAATCTGCACACCTGGTAAGCCTGCCTGCCTATTATGCCCCGTTCAAAGTCATTGTCTAGCATTTGAAGCAGGGGTTCAGTCGGAATTGCCGGTAAAAATCCAAAAGAAAAAAACAAGGGATGTACCAATTGTAGCTGCAGTTTTAACGAATGAAAAAGGTGAATTTTTAATTCACAAGCGAGCGTCAGAAGGATTGCTAGCTAATCTTTGGGAATATCCGAATTTCGAAAACCATACATCCCTCTTGCATAAGAGGGAATTCTTCGAGAGTCGGTTTAAGGAAATGTATGGCGTCAAACCGGAAATCACTGAATCACTTGTGAGAATTGAACATGTTTTCTCACATCTCGTTTGGAAAGTGGACACGTATATCGGTGTGGTCAAAGAGGACATCGGTGAAGAGACGCTAAAAGAACAGCAACTTAAGTGGGTGAGTGAAGCAGAGATGGAGGAGTTGGCATTTCCGGTCTCCCACCAAAAAATGATGAAGGCGTATAAAGAAAAAGAGTGCATTGAATAAGCTGAGTAATTAGGTTCATTCAATTTTGGGAGTGCGATGAGATGTTCGTTAACATTATTGGGGGACAGCCCTGATTGTGCCATGGCGATAATGCCTTATAATGAAACCGTGATATATGCATAGAAAGAGGATATCCGATAAGATATCCTCTTCCTTTTGTTGATTTTCAAAGCAATATCCGTATAAAATCATTCGTAACTGGTTTTCGTTCCATGAGTATAATCGGCTTCTTGCCTGTTAAGTCCGCCTCTATTTTCAATTTCTTTGACGATTTCGCTATGGATACTCTGTCCTTCTTGGTTTAAATAAGGTACCATTTGTTGAAGGGAGTGATGAAAATAGGCAAGTTCACTATTTTCCCAATCCGATTTTTTCATCATCGACAACTCAGTCATATCACGTCCAACATACATAACAGTAACACTCCTTAAAAAAGATTTTTATTACTCGGTGTTTACTCAGAAAGGATGAATAAACGAATGGAACAAAAAGTGGCACTCGTTACAGGTAGCAGTAAAGGTTTAGGCAGAAGCACGGCAATAAGGCTTGCAGAGGAGGGTTACGACCTCGTTATTAATTATGCCCGGAGCAAGTCGAAAGCATTAGAAGTGGCAGCCGAAATTGAAGCGTTGGGGCGAAAAGCCCTTGTAGTCAAGGCAAATGTCGGTGATGTTGCGAAAGTGAAAAGCATGTTCGAGGAAATCGATGCTTATTATGGACGTTTGGATATCTTCATCAATAATGCGGCCTCAGGCGTGCAGCGTCCATTGATGGAGCTGGAGGAATCCCATTGGAATTGGACCATGGACATCAATACAAAAGCCCTCCTTTTCTGCGCACAGGAAGCGGCGAAATTAATGGAGAGGAACGGCGGGGGGAAAATCGTCAGCATCAGTTCACTAGGGTCCATTCGCTATTTGAAAAATTATACAGCTGTTGGAGTTTCCAAAGCTGCGCTTGAAGCCCTGACAAGATATTTAGCGGTCGAATTGGCTGCTAAAAACATTTGTGTCAATGCCGTTTCAGGCGGTGTGATCGATACGGATGCCCTGAAGTCTTTCCCGAATCGGGATGAAATGCTTGCTGAGGCGGCAGAACAGACTCCCGCTGGACGCATGGTCGAGGTGGAAGATATGGTGAATACCATCCTGTTTTTAATTTCCGATGGGGCCAGGATGATTCGTGGACAAACCGTAATAGTTGATGGAGGCATTTCATTGCTTGTTTAATGTAACTGGAAAAATTTAAATGATTTTTGTTGGATAGCACTCCGGGATAATGGTTATCTTATTATCGTGGAGGTGATATCAATGGCTAAAAACAACATGAATAAATCACAAGCAGGTACTGACGTTCAACAAGTAAGACAACAAAACGCGCAATCTCAGCAAGGCCAAGGCCAATTCGGTACAGAATTTGCTTCTGAAACTAACGTTCAAGAAGTAAGACAACAAAACGCGCAATCTCAACAAAGAAAAGGCCAAGGTCAAGCACAAGGCCAATTCGGTACAGAGTTTGCTTCTGAAACTAACGTTCAAGAAGTGAAACAACAAAACCAAAAATCTCAAAGCAATAAAAACCAAGGCTAATTGCCGATGAAAAGCATCCTTCTTATGAAGGGTGCTTTTTTTTGCCTTCCATTGGATTCGACAAATGTTTCGTCGTGTTTACATTTTATGTCAAAGGAGAAAGCTGATAAAAATAGAATATACATACTATAGAAAAAATACAGATTAGGAAGGTGCATTCATGGAGGAATTTAACCGGCTTATAAACAACCAGTTGAAAACGATGGATAAGCTTTTACTTTTACAATCCGAAATCGAAAGATGCCAAGATATAGAGAAGCAACTCCTTGCCCTTGAAGAGGAGAGTGAAGCGGTGACCATTCAGGAAGAGATTCAACTAAAAAAGCAGGAATTGAAAAGTATCCATGAAATGTTCGAAAAGCAAACGGAAGAAGTCATCCGTTATTTTCAGCAAGGACAGGCAGCCATACGATAAATAACCGGCTAATTTCTTAGATGAAATGGGTGGATGGTCAGACTTTTTCGACTTATTTACACATTTTCACTGGGAGATTAGCCACTTTTGTTTTAAATTTATGAATAAATCGCTATAATATAGGAATATAGGGTAAATGGAAAAAAGTATATATTTTAAATACACACAACAACTGCAAACGGAATAGGGCACAGTACGCTGTCAGGGTGTCTATAGAAAGTAGGGAGAGATAAATGGGGATTGTTCCTGCCGAAGGAGGAAAAATCCAAATCCATAGCTATAAACATAATGGACATATCCATCGTATCTGGGAAGAGACAACCGTTTTAAAAGGGACCCAAAATCTGGTGATAGCAGCGAATGACCGTACTATGGTAACGGAATCAGATGGAAGGACCTGGATTACGAGAGAGCCGGCGATTTGCTATTTTCATTCAAAGTATTGGTTTAATGTTATTGGTATGTTGAGAGAGGACGGGGTTTATTATTATTGCAATATCAGTTCGCCGTTCACATACGATTCGGGAGCATTGAAATACATTGATTATGACCTGGACATTAAAGTATTCCCAGATATGACGTTTAATTTGCTGGATGAGGATGAATATGAAAGGCATCGGAAAGAAATGAATTACCCGGATGCCATCGATTCAATATTGAAACAGAACGTAGACTATTTGATTTATATGATACGCCAGCGAAAAGGACCATTCTCCGCAGAGTTTATTGATAGTTGGTATGAACGTTTTTTAACCTATCGATGATAGAAAAGGCCTGCTGCATAATTGGCAGGCTTTTTCATTGTGTATCGTACCTACATCATCTGATTCAATCTTTCAATACGCAGGAACCATTTAACCTCCTACAAATGTTTATGAAAGTGATCCTTTTGATAGTTAATTACCGAAAAGGAAAATATAATTGAATAGTGCATATAAGATTCCCAATTGACCGTTATGGGCTTTTTTTAGCATTTGTTGATTAAGAAAAGGAGGAATTCCGTGGGGAGCATTAAGAGATATTTGCAATTCGTCAAACCATATAAATGGCAGATAATCGGAACGGTACTGATTGGATTGCTAAAGTTCGCGATTCCGCTTTTGCTTCCATTGCTCAGTAAGTATATAGTGGATGACATCATTGGAAACGGTGATCTGTCCAAAGCCGTGAAGTCCGAACGCCTTATATGGGCGATGGCTATCATGATATTCATTTTTGTTGCAGTTAGACCGCCGATTGAGTATTACAGACAATATTTCGCTCAATGGACCGGAACGAAAATCTTATATGATATTCGTAATGATTTATTTACTCATATACAGAAACTGAGTTTTAAATATTATTCCAATACAAGGGTGGGCGAGGTCATTTCAAGGATGATCACGGACGTGGAACAAACGAAGAACTTTGTCATCACGGGTTTGATGAACCTTTGGCTCGATATCGCAACGATCATCATAGTGATAGTCATCATGTTTACGATGGACGTGAAATTAACCATTGTATCCATCATCATGCTTCCATTTTACGCATTTTCGATTAAGCATTTCTTTGGCAAGCTGAGAACCTATACAAGGATTCGGTCCCAAGCCTTAGCGGATGTACAGAGTCACCTTCATGAACGGGTTTCAGGGATGTCAGTCATCAAAAGCTTCGCGATAGAAGACAGGGAACAGGAATTGTTTGCGAAGCAGAACAAGAATTTCCTCGATAAGGCCCTAAAGCATACGAGCTGGAATGCCAAGTCCTTCGCTGTCGTGAATACGATTACGGATATTGCCCCCTTGCTCGTGATAGGATTTGCCGGTTATCAGGTCATTCATGAACAATTGTCACTGGGTACCATGGTTGCTTTCGTCGGTTTCATTGACCGGCTATATAATCCCCTCAGACGTTTAGTTAACTCTTCGACGACAATGACCCAGACACTGGCGTCCATGGACAGGGTTTTTGAGTTTGTGGATGAGAAGTATGATATCGATGACGAACCAGGGGCGAAAGAGCTGAAGCATGTAGATGGCCGAATAACCTTTCAGGATGTATCGTTTGCTTATGACGAGAAAGAGGCACCCGTTTTGAAACATATAAACTTGGATGTTAAACCAGGGGAGACCATTGCACTTGTCGGTATGAGCGGCGGCGGGAAATCCTCGATCGTCAGTTTGATTTCCCGTTTCTATGATGTAACGGAGGGAAGGGTATTATTGGATGGGACGGATATCCGTAAATATCAAGTCCGCAGCCTAAGAGATAAAATAGGAATGGTTCTACAGGATAATATCTTATTTAGTGAATCGGTTAAGGCCAACATCCTTATGGGACGACCTGATGCAAGTGATGAAGAAGTATTTGAAGCGGCAAAGGCGGCGAATGCCCATGACTTCATCATGGGTCTAAAAGAAGGATATGAAACGAAAGTCGGGGAGCGGGGAGTTAAATTATCCGGTGGCCAAAAGCAACGGGTGGCCATTGCGAGGGTATTTTTGAAAAACCCGCCAATCCTTGTTCTTGACGAAGCCACCTCCGCATTGGATTTGGAAAGTGAACACTTTATCCAGGAGGCGCTGGATATTTTGGCGAAAAACCGGACCACGATCATCGTCGCCCATCGGTTATCAACCATCACCCATGCCGATCGGATCATTCATATCGATAATGGGGAAATTACGGAAATGGGAACACACGAAGAACTTATGAAAAAGCAAGGGAATTACTACAACCTATTTCAAGTACAACAATTGGATTCTTAAGGAATACAAGATAAAAAAGAAGACCATTCCGCTAAAGGAATGGTCTCAGTTTGTAGACAAAAGGGGTTCGGAATTAAAAAATTCTGAACCCC